>NZ_BJXB01000015.1 GCF_007990775.1 Deinococcus cellulosilyticus NBRC 106333 = KACC 11606
GTGCCTTCCCTGACTCCATGCTCGATTCGATTGTTTATCTGTATCCTCCCATCATCAACGATGCCACCACCTTCCTGGCGGTCAATGACGACGCCGATCCCCTGCAAGGCACAGACATGGGCTCTCAACTGGTTTACACCTTCGCAGACGACAGCACCTATTACATCAAGGTGGTGAGTGCCCGGGTGGATGGAGGCCTGGCAGACAACAACGCCAAGAACACCTACAAACTCCGTCTGAGTTTGCTGAATGAAGGAGCTCTAAAGTGAGGAAACATCTTCTTTCTTCTCTGGCCCTGATCACCGTCGGTGTTTTGCTTGCAGGATGTGGCAAAAATGCAGGGCCCGCCTCTGCCCCACTGGCTGCTCCTCACCCGATTGAGCGTGGACAGAGCAAGCCTCTGGTCCAGCCCAGGCAGCAACGCTACATGATTGAGTTTGGAGGCATGGGTGTGGGCATCCAGCAGCTCTCTGTGGATGGTTTTTCCCGTCTGGCAGCAGAACAGGGGATCACCTACCAGCAGAATTACAGTTACAGCCGTCTGTTCCGCGGGATCTCCATCACCACCAGTCCACAGAACATTGAACGCATTGCTGCCTTGCCTGGAGTGAAGTCGGTTCGGCGGGTCTCCAAAGTGAGACGGCCTCTGGATGTGAAGGGGGATTACCGACCAGACCTTGCCACTGCTGTGACGCAGACCGGTGTGGATTATGTGCAGCAGGAATTGGGTTTCACAGGCAAGGGCATCAAGGTGGGCATCATTGATTCCGGGATTGATGTGGATCATCCTGACCTGAAAAACCGCATTGTGGCCCAGAAGGATTTTGTGGGAGACGATTATGACTCGTCACAGGACAGGATTCCCAGGCCTGACCCCATTGCAGATGACTGTGATGGCCACGGAACCCATGTGGCAGGTATTGTTGGAGCCAGGGGCAAGGTGGTTGGGGTTGCTCCGGAGGTGTCCCTGGGGGCTTACCGCATTTTCGGTTGTGGTGAAGACTCGACCACTGCCGATGATGTGATCATCGCTGCGCTGGAACAGGCCCTCAATGACCGGATGGATGTGGTGAACATGAGCCTCGGCAGTTTCGGAGGGTGGCCCACCGACCTGGTGTCTGAAGCCATCGACCGTGCCGCTGAGCAGGGCATGGTGGTGGTGGTTTCTGCAGGCAACGAGGGTGGTGAGGGCCCCATGGCCACTGGTTCCATTGCAGCCACCAGGAATGCCATTGCTGTGGCAAGTTACGAGAATGTGGGGGTGAACTCCAACTTCTTCCTGGTGGAGGGGCAGGAAATCCAGTACCTGAAGGCTTCTGGTGGTGCTGCTGTTCCACTTTCGGGCTCGCTGCAGTTTGCACGCACAGGCACCTCTTCTTCAATGGTGGATGCCTGCAATCCTCTGCCTGCCAACAGCCTGACTGGCAAGGCTGCATTGATCCGCCGTGGAGGGTGCAACTTCAGCGTGAAGGTGGCAAATGCCGAGGCTGCTGGAGCGGCAGCGGTGGTGATTTACAACAACACGCTGGGTGTGTTCAGTCCTGGCACAGATGGTCAGGTGCCTGTGGGCATGATCCAGAAGGCTGCGGGTGAGATGCTTGACAGCAAACTGGCCGGAGGGGAGACCGTGACCCTCACCTGGGGCGCGACCATGAAGTATTACCCCAATGACCGTGGAGGTCTCCTGTCGGACTTCACCAGCTATGGTCCCACACAGGACCTGACCCTGAAACCTGATCTGGGTGCTCCGGGGGGCAACATTTATTCCACCTATCCGCTGGAAAAAGGTGCACATGTGGTGCTGAGTGGGACGTCCATGGCTGCCCCCCATGTGGCAGGTGCGGTGGCCCTGTTGCTGCAGGCCCGTCCTGATTTGAAAGGCCACCCACAAAAAGTGCTCACCATTTTGCAGAATGGAGCCATTCCTGCCATTTACAGCAAGGACACCAGCGATTTCCTGGATTCGGTGAACCGTCAGGGCGCAGGGATGCTCAACATGGTCAACAGCATCCTCAATGAAACCCGGGTGGAACCCAGCAGTCTTTCCCTGAAGGATGTGCAGGGCACGGTCACCAAGACACTCCGTCTGTACAACGACAGTGACTATCCTGTGCTTTACGGCGTTTTCCACATTCCTGCCCTGGGAACCTTTGGAAACATGGCTCCAGTCAGCCTCAGTGAGAATGCAGCGAATGTGGCGTTTCAGTACGAAGACGTGGTCCTGTACCCTGGTGAAAGCTATACCCTGAAAGTGGACATCACCCCCTCTCCCAAAGATCCAGAAGGCACCCTGTTTGGTGGTTACATTGTGCTGTTGAACAGCGACGGTTTCAGCAATGTGGTGCCTTACATGGGATTCAAAGGAGATTACCAATCTCAACCAGCCATGACAGACAATGTCCTGACCTGGATTGATTTTGAAACCGAAGATTACTACCTGCTGACCGATGGTGCCGAGTTTGATTTCTCCAAGGGGGAATTCCCCTCTGTGCTGTACCACATGGACCACCCTGCCCAGCGGGTGATCCTGGATGTGTTGAATGGCAAAACAGAAAAACCTGTCTTCGCTTCGGGATCGGACTATGTGGTCTTCGACCATGAGATTCGCAACACCTCAGAGTATTACTGGTGGTACCTCACCTGGTATGGCGACCTGAAACGTGCCCAGATGCAGGCAGGGGTTCCGGTCACCAAGACCCTGCCAGATGGAGCTTACCGTCTGCGCATGCGTGCTCTGAGGGTGGGTGGCGATGCCAGCAATCCTGAGCACTGGGACCGCTGGATTTCTCCAGTTTTCTACATCAAGAACGTCAAATAGTTTTGTGGTTGCTGGGCTGAAGGACAGAATGGATCTTCAGTCCGCAGGGAGCCAGAGAAGGGCTCGGTCAGGGAGAAGCAGGCACTTGTGCCTGCTTCTCTTTCGCCTGAGGGTACACCAGGCATGGAGACAAAAAGCAGCAGATGACTTGAATGTTTGGATTTTTCTGTTTAAGATTGTGCACAATCATGCAGATTGTTCACAATCTTGGCACTGAATTCTGCTAAAATAAAAATCTCCTACCAATATGTTCAAAATTTGTCACTTTATACAGGCATTTGACATCAATTTCCTGAGAAAGTTATGCTAAGTATGACAATAAGCTGAGAACCCAAGGTCACCTCATGTGGCGAGCCTGTGAGGGAAGGACAGCCTGTCGCGAGGTGAAACATGAATGTGAAGTTGCTCGGGGCCTCCCTGACCGCAGCCTTCCTGCTGGCCGCATGTGGGAACACCCAACCCCCAAAGGACACCACCCCTCCTGAAATCCGGCTGGTGACCGAAAACAACCAGACCGTAGGAGCAGGGTCCATCACCCTTCAGGGAACCATCAAGGACAATGCGCAGATCAAGAGTGCCACCTACACCCTCAATGGTGGAGCCGAACAGCCCATCACCCTGGGAAATGGTGGAGCTTTCACCGTGGAGGTCAAAGGGCTTCAGGCGGGTGAAAACAAGGTGCTTCTGAAGGTCGTCGATGCTGCAGGCAATCCGCAGACTTTTCAATTTACCGTCACCTACAATCCTTCACTGAATGACAAAACCGCCCCAACAATCACCCTCACCACGGCAGACCAGCAGACGGTGACCCAAAACCAGCTTCAGGTGACAGGCACTGTGGTGGACGATGTCAAACTGAAGACGGTCACCCTGAGTGTCAATGGGGGGCCTGCACAACCTGTGGAAGTTGCTGCAAGTGGTGCTTTCAGCGTGCTGGCAGCAGGATTCAAAGCCGGCACCAACACCATTGAGATTCGGGCCACGGACGAAGCAGGCAATCCCAGAACCCAGACCCTGACCGTCCAATACGACGACAACGGGGTGGGCTCTGTGCAGGTGCCTGGTGCTGTGGTCACCAGCAACGGGGGAGCCGCCGTGAGTGGAACCCTTGTGACTGTGGATGGCCTGCCAGACATCCAGACCTTCACCGACAGCAAAGGCCAGTTCAGCCTGGATCTCGATCCCGGGTCATACAACATCAACTTCGAGAAGTCGGGCCACGCTGCTTCCAGGGTGGAAGGTCTGGTGGTGACCACAAGTGGTGCAGCAGTGCCCCTCAATGTGATCCAGAAGGTCTCTGTCCACAATCTGGTGGCGAAGGCACCTGAGGTGACGGCCGTTCAGACCCTGATCGGAAAAGACCTCGTGGACCTCACTCCAGGCATGGAACTGGATGCAGATGCAGGAGCCTCTCTGCGGATCAAAGTCAAAGCCGGAGATGAGTCCCTCAGCCCGGAACTGATCTATGTGAATGTGGGCGAGCGAAACGGAGACATGGATTATGGGGCCCTGCTTTTCAGCAATGACCCCAAGAACACCGAATTCGATTCGACCCTTTTTGGCCTGGAACCCTACAACTACAACGGCATTCGGGGCGACACCTTCCTGAACATCACGGCCTACGACTTCAACGGCAACCGCATTCAGAAATTCCTTCCCATTCATGTGGCCGCCGAGCCCCACACCAGTCCACTGGGCGCTGGTCCTCAATTGGATGTGTCTGCAACCACCATGTCCACCAAATTCAACATGAACATTGCAGGTGGTTCCAGACCTTCAGCTGCGCCATCTGACGATTCCACCATGTGGGTCACCCTGCGCTGGAAGTACGACAACGCCCTGCTGGACAATCCTCTGGGTTTCCGCATCTGGCGCAGCTTCGACAACAAGGTCTTCAAGCCCATCCTGACGGTGGATGGAGGAGACCGTGTGGCCATTGACACCGATCCTGCCCTTGAGGCAGACAAAACAGCCCATTACTATGTGGAGGCCTTCAACAGCACAACCAACTCCAGAGGCAAGGTGGACAGTGTCACCCCTCTGCCAGCTTTCAACATCATCGCTGTCGGACCTGCAAACCACAGCACCAACGTTTCCGTGCAACCCACCCTCACCTGGACCGTTGACCGTCTGGTGGGAGACGTGCGCGAGTTCTACCCCAGCATCTGGAATTACCCGGAACAGAACGGCAGCTCTGGAGATGAATGTGTCTGGGGAAGGGCACTCTGTGAGTACTTCCCAGACTACCTGTATGCAGACGATGGCACCACACCAGGGCTCAAAAAGACAGGCAACACCTACAGCCTGATCTACAACGAAAACAAAAAGGCCCTTTACCCCAGGCTGGAATCCTACCACTCCTACACTTTTGCCCTTTCTGCTGCGGCCTACAACAGTGACGGAAGTGCTGTTTCCATTGCCCAGGACATGCTGAATGTGTTCAGCCAGTTCGGTCATTGCAACTTCGGTGGACCGGTGTGTGAGGGGAACCTCAGCCTGTTCATGACCGGAGACGGGAGCTTCTGATGAAAACCATCCCTTCCCTTTTTCTCGTGAGCCTCACCCTGGGCCTTGCTGCCTGTGGAACCGTCACCCCCACCCGTGACACCAGCCATGAACAGGCCTGGAAGTTCATTCGCAGCAAGCAGGCTCCGCGCCTGGCCCAGGCCCTGCCTTCCCGGTCATTGCTGCTCAAAGACAGTTCCAGCCAGGAAGCCACCCAGAACATCGTCATTGGCTACACCACTGCAACAGCAAATGCTGTGAAGCAACTGTTGCGGGGTCTGGGCTCCGTGGACACCAACACCCTGACGATGGAACACAGCAACCTGCAGGCCATGCAGGTGACCCTGCCCGCAGACCTCTCTGCAAACAAAGTGGTCCGGGCCCTGCAGCAATCTGGACAGGTCCGCTACGCTTACGTTTCCCGCAACATTCAGCAAATCAAGGTCCCCACAGCATCATTCAGCCTGCAAGCAGGGATGGAACCCTCTGCCCAGGCTGTGACAGATCCCCTCCTCACCAAACAGTGGTGGTTGAAAAACGTGCGGGCAGATCAGGTGCGCAACATTGCGACGGGAGCAGGTGTGGTGGTGGCCGTGGTGGACTCGGACTTCAACCGCCTTCATGAAGACCTGAAGGCCGAAGGCAAGATCGTGACCGGGATTGATGCTGTACGCACCACAGATTTTGAGAAGCCTGTGTTGCTGCAGCCCACGGACCCCCTCACCAACCACATCCACGGCAGTGGCAGCGCAGGAACCATTGCTGAACGCATGGGCAACAGTGTCGGTGGGGCAGGCGTTGCTCCTGATGCCATCCTGATGCCTGTGCGGATTTTCGGCTCGAAGGGTTACGCAGGTGATTTCAATGTGGCCATGGGCATCATCTGGGCAGTTGACCATGGGGCCCAGGTCATCAACAACTCCTGGGGAGGTGGAGGCAATGCTCCCCTGCTGAGAGACGCCATCGATTACGCCCTGTCCAACAATGTGGTGGTGGTGGGATCTGCAGGAAACGACTACAGTGACATGCACTCTGGACCAGAAAACCTGCCCGGGGTGATTTCGGTGGGAGCGAGCACCAACACCGACACCAAAATCGGTTTTTCCAATTATGGACCCCGGGTGGATCTGTTTGCCCCTGGAACCGATGGCCTGACCACCTACTCTGACACCAATGACGGTTATGGCCTGTTCAGTGGCACCTCCATGGCTGCCCCTGTGGTGTCTGGAGGGGCTGCACTGGTTCTGCAAAAGGCCCGCACTCTGGGCGTGGATCTCACCCCTTACCAGGTGAAGAAACTGCTGGTGAATGGCACCGACCCGATGAAGGACCAGCCCCAGGGTCGCCTGAATCTGCAAAAAGCCCTGTCGTTTTCTGCAAACACCCTTCCCCAGGACGGAGGATATGTGACCGTTCAGGTGGATGAGCAGGTGAGTCGGCTTGGTGTGGGGCTGGTGGATGTGAGCCTCATTCCCCTGGATGGCCAGAACAAAGGCATGCCATACACTGCCAAAACCTCACAGGGCTTCATGGGTGCACCAGGCCAGGCCAGCTTCATTGGCATTGAGCCGGGCCTGTACGATGTGAAAGTGGCCGGACCGGACATCTGGGCGGTGGGGGGAACCCGCGCAAGCCTCTCCGGAACAGTGCAGGTGAAGCCCGGACACCACAACGCTGTTGTGCTCAATTACGCCATCGTTGCCGACCTGCATGAGTACACCAATGGTGGCATGACCCGCAACAACACCTTCGAAGATGCCACAGACACCTCCCTGATTTCCCCAGAACTGTTTGAAGAAGGTTTCCTGATCGGTGGAACCTTTGACAACAGCAATTACCTGGTGGCTGTTCCCACCAAGGGTCCAGATGTGGACATCTTCAGGGTGGAGGCGAACGCTGGAGAGACCTTCAGCATTCAGGGTTTTGACTGGTCCATTTCCTCCAAGGCTTCCGTGCTGCTGGAAGTTTACGATGAGGAAGGCAACCTGCTGGCAGAAAGTGAACCTGCAGATTGGGACAGTGGTGCAGATGTCCTGCTGAACCACACCGTCTCAGAAGACGGCACCTACTACCTGAAGGTGTCCAACCTCGAAGATGTCGAAGGCCTCAAGAGTTACTACGCCCTGATTTTGCAGAAATCCCCTGCAGAAGAGTAAAACCAACATCCATAAAGAGGAGGCAGCCCGGTACAAAAGGGCTGCCTTCCTCGCATGATTGCTTCAGCGGGGGTGGTCTACCACCAGCGGGCACGGCGCACAAAGTACCACAAAATGCCCACAGCCAGAGCTCCGATCAAGAGCACAAAATAAAAAGACCAGTGGGTGTCCTGAAAGGGAATCGGAACGTTCATGCCATAAAAACTGGTGATCAGGGTGGGAATCGCCACCATGATGGTCGCCACCGTCATCACCTTCATCACCGAGTTGACGTTGTTCGAGATCACACTGGCAAAAGCACCCATCATGCTGGCCAGAATCTGGGTGGCGATGTCGGTCATCTCAATGGCCTGCTGGTTCTCGATGATCACATCGTCCAGGAGTTCCTGATCATCGGCGTACATCTCGAACACCCGGTCTCTGCGCACCCGTTCCATCATGATCTCGTTGGATTTGATGGCGGTCTTGAAATACACCAGGGATTTTTCCAGTTTCAGGAGTGCCAGCAGTTCCTGATTGCGGGTGGAGTTTTCAAGCTGGTCTTCCACGGCATCCACCTGCTTGTTGATCTTGCGCAAATCCACCAGATAGCGCTGTGCCGTGCGGTGAAAGAGTTGCAGGGTGAAACGGTTCTTCTTGGCCGTGGAGATGTAGCGCACCATCCCTTTTTTCATGTCCTGAATGATGGGATTGTCCTGGGCACACACCGTCACGATGCAGTGCTGGCAGTGAATGATCCCCAGAGGAATGGTGTCGTAGGGAATGTCGCTGTTGTCTCCCAAAGGAAAAGAGGTCTGGATCAGGAAAAGGATGAAGTCATCCTCTTTCTCAAAACGGGGCCTTTCGTCCACGTCCAGAGGGTAATTCAGGTAATCGACCGGAATGCCGATTTCGTGGTGCAGGTAATCAATTTCTTCCAGACTCGGGGCGATGGCATTGATCCAGCACCCTTCCATGTAATCGTCGACGAGGTGGAGCTTCCCTCCAATGCTGCGGTAGTATTCCAGCATCAGCACACCCCCCCTGCGCAGTAAATCATGCGCATGTGAAAACCTCCTAAGGGCTAAACGGGCTCAGAGCAAAGAGAACGGGTGGTGGGAGGGTTGACTGGGAGGGTTGTCTTCTTTTGTCATGCCACCACCTCCTTAGGGGTTCGTTTTTACAGAACAAGAAAGCGCACTGAAGCGCCTGTGGTTTCAGTGTAACAAGATGGGGGAGGGGGTGCAAGATCCCCCTGCCCCTCGCTTCGCTCTCGGCGGTCCCCCTTAACGAAGGGGGATGGATGGGCGTCTGGGATGACTTCCAATTTGGCAATCCATCAACCCCCTTTTGTTAAGGGGGGACAGCCTTGTGGGTGCTTCACACCCATCAAGGCAGGGGGGATCTCACCCTCAGCAACCTGATTCCAGAAACAACCCCCTCCAGAATCCTGAAGGGGGTTGCACGGTTTGCTTTGAAATCAAACGTTGTAAGTGCTGCTCGCCGTGGTGCCACCACGACCCGTCCAGTTGGTGTGGAAGAACTCACCACGGGGTTTGTCGAGGCGCTCGTAGGTGTGGGCACCGAAGTAGTCGCGCTGGGCCTGGATGATGTTGGCAGACACGATTTCGGAGCGGTAACCGTCGAAGTAGGAGATGGCGCTGCTGAAGGCAGGGACCCACACGCCGGACAGGATGGCCTGAGCGACCACTTCGCGCCAGGGCTGCTGGTATTCCTGGATGATGTTGGCGAAGTACTCGTCGAGGAGCAGGTTGGCCAGTTCAGGGTTCTTGTCGAAGGCGTTCTTGATGTCGCCGAGGAACTGCGCACGGATGATGCATCCGCCACGCCACATCAGGGCGATGCTGCCGTAGTTCAGGGTCCAGCCCTGCTCTTTGGCGGTGAGGCGCATCAGCTGGTAACCCTGGGCGTAGGAGCAGATCTTGCTGGCAAAGAGGGCCTTGCGCACCTTCTCGATGAATTCTTGCTTGTCGCCCTGGAAAGCGGCCTGAGGACCGGTGAAGAGTTTGCTGGCCTGCACGCGCTCGTTTTTGAGGGCAGAGATGCAGCGTGCGAACACGGCTTCAGCGATGGTGCTGGAAGGGCTGCCCACGTCCAGTGCGTACACAGAGGTCCACTTGCCGGTGCCCTTCTGACCTGCGCTGTCCAGAATGACATCCACCAGGTCCTTGCCGGTTTCCTCGTCTTTTTTGGTGAGGATGTCGGCGGTGATTTCAATCAGGAAGCTGTCGAGTTCGCCAGTGTTCCACTCGGAGAAGATCTGGGCGATTTCAGCATTGCTGAGACCGGCCACACCCCGCAGGATGCTGTAGGCTTCTGCGATCATCTGCATGTCGCCGTACTCGATGCCGTTGTGGACCATCTTCACGAAGTGGCCTGCACCATTTTCGCCCACCCAGTCACAGCAGGGGGTGCCGTCTGCCACTTTGGCAGCGATGCCCTGGAAAATGGGCCTCACGTGCTCCCAGGCTTCGCTGTTGCCGCCGGGCATGATGGAAGGACCTTTCAGTGCACCTTCTTCACCACCGGAAACACCAGTGCCGATGAACAGGATGCCTTTTTCTTTCAGGTAGGCGGTGCGGCGATCAGAGTCGGCGGGGTGGCTGTTTCCACCGTCGATGATGATGTCGCCAGCTTCGAGGTAGGGCAGCAGAGACTCGATGGAGGCGTCTACGGCGCTGCCAGCTTTGATCATCAGCATGATCTTGCGGGGGCGCTTGAGGCTGTCCACGAGCTCCTGCAGGGAGTAGGCCCCCACGATGCTCTGGCCTTTGGCGCGGCCTTCCACGAAAGCCTTGACCTTGTCGGTGCTGCGGTTGTAGGCGGTGACCGTGAAGCCCTTGGAGGCCATGTTGAGGATCAGGTTTTCGCCCATCACGGCGAGACCCATCACGGCAATATCAGATTGACCCATGTGTTACAACTCCTTCCAGATGCTGGTGAATAAACCCTTCCAGTGTTCCCGGGTGGCCTGAATCTTGCGGGCCTCCCCGGGTTTGGGGGCAAAACCTAAAGCATATTGTACTTTGTACGTTAACCCACTGAGACGGTTGTCTAATGCGAAGAGGCTCACCATTGCTGCCCCCAGGGAAGAGGCGTCCACCGTGTGGGCCATCACCAGGTCCCGGTTCAGCACATTGCTGAGCAGTTGCATCCACAGTGGACTGCGGGTGATGCTTCCGGTCACCAGAATGCGGTCCGTCCCCTGCGACACCAGGTCGTAAACCTCTGCCAGCGAAAAACACACGGCTTCCAGTGCTGCTCTGGCGACATGTCCTCTGGTGTGCTGCAGCATCAGGCCGTGCAGAGTAGCGGTCAGATCCGATTTCCAGTATGGGCTGCGTTCTCCAGTGAGGTAGGGAAGCAAGAGCAACCCCTCAGCATCCGGCACCTCTGCTGCCTCTTTGAAGAGGACATCGAAAGTGTCAGCAGGGTAGTACATGCGCCGCACCCAGTCGATCAGCAGCCCGGCATTGTTGATGGCCCCTCCGGCAAAAAGCTGATCCCTTGAGAGGAAATAACACCACGTGCGGGCTCTGGCATCGAGTTGCGGACTCTGGGTCATGCTCCGCACCGCGCCACTGGTCCCCACGGTGATCACCGTATCTCTGACCCCTGCCCCTGTCCCCAGGTTGGCCAGACCCCCATCGCTGCTGCCTGCGAAAACAGGCATGCCTGCTTTCAATCCCGTGCAGGAGGCGGCTTCCGGGGTGATGTGACCCAGCAGGTCAAAGGTGTCAAGCACCTCTGGAAGCAGGGTTTTCACTTTCAGTGCGGTGACGATGTCCTCGTCCCAGTTTCCTGTGTGCAGGCTCAGCAGCCCCGAACTGCTCGCAAGTCCCAGATCTGCCTTCCACACTCCGGTCATCTGGAAAGCGATGTAATCCTTCAGGCTGACCAGCAGATGGGCTCTGGAAAAAAGATCCGGCTGCACCTGCTGAAAGTAGGTGATTTTGGCAGGATGATAAGGGGTTTTGAGAGGAGCGCCTGTTTTCAGGTAAGTGGCATCAGGATCAAGGGGAACAAGGTGCAGGGTGTCCATCGGACGGGTGTCGGCCCAGGTGAGTGCAGGGGCCAGAGGGCGGTGGTCCTGCCCAATCAGCAGCAGGCTGTGCATGGCTCCACTGAACGCCAGTCCATCGGCATGCCCGGCGTTCAGGTCCCTGAGGGCCTCCTGCACCGACTTCCAGAGGATGTCCGCATTCTGGGTGGCCTCTCCGGGTTCTGCTTTGAGCAGGGGATAGCTGCGGTAGGTGCTTCTGATGGGCTTTCCCTCACCGTCCACCAGGACAGCCTTGCATCCGGTGGTGCCCAGATCCAGTCCGATCACATTCATTGCTTCCCAATATAGCCCGTGTTGGAAAGGTGGGCTGGAGGATTGGCATACATTTGCTGAGGGCCGAGAGCCGAGGGCCGAGGGCAAGTCAGAAAGCTTTTGCTGTGGCTTTGGTTGTTGACAGCCGCTTTAGCCACAGCACCAGATGCTCTCGGCTCTGGGCCCTCGGCTCTCGGCAAACCCTCTCATCTTCCCTCACATTTGCCGTCTGAGAGGGCAACCATTGACAGTGTATTAGTTAAATAGTACACTAGGGTATATCTCAGGAGGATGCCAGTGCATGACCCCAACTTCGATCAAACGCGTCCCATCTACCTGCAGCTCATGGAAGACATCATGAGCAGGGCAGTGCGTGGCGAGCTCAAACCCGGAGACAAGATTCCCAGTGCCCGTGATTTTGCCCAGGAGAAGCTGGTGAACCCCAATACGGTGGTGCGTGCTTATCAGGAACTCGAACGCATCGGATTCATTCAGACCCGCAGAGGGCTGGGCAGCTTCATCACCGAAGACTACAGCCGCATTCAGGAGGCCAGAGAAGACCTCGCTTCACAGGCCATTGAGCGCCTCTTGCAGGAACTCAGGAAACTGGGCATGGACAACGAAGCCATTGAACACCTTGTTCACAAAAAACTGGAGACCAGCGCATGATTTTACAGACGCAGAATCTGACCAAACGTTTTTTCAACACGGTGGCTTTAGAAGACCTGACTTTTACCGCCAACCCTGGAGAATTCATTGGCCTGCTCGGCGTAAACGGCAGCGGAAAAAGCACCCTGATCAAGATGGCAGAAGGTCTGGTGAAACCCAGTGGAGGTTCCATCAAAGTGCTCGGGGAAACCCCTGGTGCGAACACCCGCCGCATGGTGGCCTACCTTCCAGAAATCGACCACCTGTACATGAGCTGGAATGCCCGATACGCCTTCGATTTCATGAAAAGTTTTTTCCCCATGAACGAGCAGCGTTTCAAGGATGTCCTGGAGTTCCTCAGCGTCAGTGAAACCGCCCGTCTCGGGACCCTTTCCAAAGGAAACCGCACCCGGGTGCGTCTGGCCCTGACCCTCGCCAGAGACGCCAAACTGTACCTGCTGGATGAGCCTCTGAGCGGTATTGACCCCCTGACCCGCGAACAGATCCTGCACACCCTGATCCGCGAATTCCGTGCAGACGATGCCGACTCCACCATGATCCTCGCCACCCACCAGATTGCCGAGGCCGAAAGCCTGTTTGACCGGGTGCTGGTGCTCGATGGAGGCCGGGTGCTGCTGGAGGGCACTGCAGAGGACATTCGCAACGCCCGTGGGGTCAGCATTGACCGCGCAGTCAAACAGGACGCCATGCTCGCCGAAGCCCGTCGCCGTGGAGGAAAATGATGCATTTCTGGATGCTGTTTCGCAAAGAAGTTGAACAAAATTACCAGTGGGTGATTGGTGCTGCAGCAATTGTGCTGCTGGTCAGTCTGGTGATCCAGTTTCAGATCAAGGAAACCGAAGGCCGCATCGCCCTGAGCATGCTCCTGTTGTTGCTGCCCTTTCTGGACGGGCTCCTGAAGGGTTTCTACCAGATTCGCAATGAATATGCCCGCAACACCCACTACTTTCTGCGTTCTCTGCCCACTTCCGGCCTGCACATTCTGGCCAGCAAATACCTGTGGCTTGCTCTGGAAGTCACCCTGCTCACCATCATGGTGATGGTGCCCATCAGCTTCTTCATTCTGAATTCCAGCAGTGGGGCATTTCAGGAACTGGTTCAGGTGCTGCAGGACCTGATTCGCCGCAACCAGATGCTGGATGTGCTGAAGTTTGCCACGGCTGTGGTGCTTTTTGTGCTGCCTTTTCCGGTGATTGCCTATTTCAGTCAACTCGTCGGGCAGCGGATCGGCAGAGTGGAATGGCTGATCAGCGGGATCACCTACCTGGGCATCCTCTGGTTGCAGGGCACCATCTACAATGCCCTGGGCTTTTTTGACCAGAGCTCAGATGTGTCCATGCTGGGCATGCAGATCAGCAGCAACCGGGAGGTGATCACCCTGGACCCCCAGTATGTGATTTTCCAGATCACCCTGTCTGCCCTGCTGCTGCTGATTTCTGGCTGGATGTTTGACCAGCAGGACCTGTAACCCTATACTGAAGTATTGCCTTTAGGAGGACACCATGGCGGAACCCAACATCGATAAAATGCTCGCCCTGACCAACAGCAAGTACAGCCTTTCTGTGGTGGTCGCAAAGCGCGCCCTGCAACTGAAAGCCGGTACCCCCAGCGCCCTTCCTGTGGACCAGCGCGCCAAGATCCGCAACCTGGTGACCGTGGCCATGCGCGAACTGGCCGGTGGCAAACTGCAGGTCGGTGAAAACCTCATCGACGAGGAAAAACTGGCCCAGGACCTGCAACGCACCAAACAGGCCCTCTTGCAGGCCCAGACCGTTCACGCGCTGGAACGGGACTAACCCCCCGTCTCTCGTTGAACTCGCTTTCCTCCCCTGAAAGGGGAGGATTTTTTATGGAATCAGATGTCCAGATGGTTGATCGCTTCCAGCCATCTGACTTTGCATCCAGTATTGTGCACAGTTTGCAACAGGTCAAACTCCTGCAAGCTTTTAGGGGAAATGCCTGATATGTCGATCCCCTGAATTATAGGACCATGAGTGTACGATAAAGCACAGTCTTTCCTGCTCATCTCAACATTCAACGTCCTGCAAGGAGAACCATGAAACAGCTCAGACCTGCCCTCTGGGGTGGTGTGGCTTTGTGCGCCATCACCCTCAGCCTGATCCATGCCCAGGGCCAGAAACAGCCCACTCCCGTCAACAAGGGGAACACCCTCCCTTCCAGTGTTGAAGCCGTGATCAAAGAATTCAACCACCAGAGTGGACATGGGCTGGACTTCCCGGATTTCGGATTCATGTTGCCTGCCACCGAGTACCACGGGCGGGTTTTCCAGCTCAGCCAGGATTATCCCAGCAAACTCCCGAAAATGGATGCAGGGGTCCAGAAGATCCTCAAGATCGATTTCCGCAAAGACTGGAAAAAGTATGCCCTGGCTGTGCGGGATTATGTCCTGCAGGGAAACATTGAACAGCCCGGTTACGACAACGATTTCTTCCTCGAGGACAACAAGGTGCGCAAGTGGTTTCACGTGCCCTGGCAGCACTGGGGTCCCCAGGGGCGTGAAGGTTTCCACGGTCTGACTCAGGAAGGGCCCATCAACCCACAGATGCTGGCCCAGGCGCAAACCACCCCCAGTCATGCCTATGCTGTTGGGTTCTACAACGATCTGGGGGGCTACACCCTCGGCAGGGTGTGGGACAACCCCAACTTCCCCAACATCAAGTACATGGCGGGTGGACAGACTTTCCCGGTGGGGACGGTGGTGGGCAAGGTCCTGTTCACCACCCTGGATGCCAGCGAAGTGCCCTACCTGAAAAACCCCATCAAGTGGCAGGCCTACGTCTACAACTGTGATGTGCCAGGGGCAAACAGCAATGCCCAGTGCCCTCCCAAAGAAGGGGGCGTGCGTGAACAGGCCCCAGTACACCTGATCCAGATGGACATCATGGTGCGCGACCCCAGGGCCGAGATTGGCTGGACGTTCGGGACCTTCATCTACAACGGGGAGGTGGGCAACCAGAACCGCTGGAAAAACCTCGTGCCTGTAGGGCTGCAGTGGGGCAATGATCCCGAGGACCGCACCAGCAATTCCAATCCCACACCCGTGAAAACCATCATCAACCCCAAATTGAAACAGACCGTGATCAACACTTCCAAGGATCTGCCTGCCACCCACCTGGGATGGGGTTCTCGCCTGAACGGTCCGGTGGACAACCCAAACTCCAGTTGCATGTCCTGCCACAGCACCGCACAGTATCCCGGTGTCTCTGCCATCATGCCCTTCCTGAACACGCCTGCCGTCCCGATTCCGGCCAATGGCACCCAGGCCTCTGCTGCCTGGATGAAGTGGTTCAGGAACATCAAAGCAGGCGAGGCTTTCGACAAAGGCCGTGCCATCTCCATGGACTACAGCCTGCAACTGCAGAAGAGCATCGAAAACTTCCTGGATTACCAGTCTTCCATCAATCAGGGGCAGTACTCCATCCAGTACTGGGAGAAGGGTCGTAAGCCTTACGACAACGAAAACGGCAATCCCTGAGGATGCCGATAAACAGAAAAGTGGAGGAGAAATCCTCCATTCCTTTTTTCACGTGAAACACCCTGGGATCAGGGATGCAGTTTTGAGAGGGCAAGCCTGGTGATGGCATCATCTGGACCACCCGGATCACAGCGGGTCAGCATCTCTTCTGGAGTCACCACTTCCAGTCCAGCACCCTCCAGAACAGTGAGGGTGGCAGGATCTCCGGCAAAGAGGTGAGCAAACACATGGATGGTGTACTTCAGGTCAGGAAGGTCATCCTCGCACCGACCCCAGAACTCCACCTGGGATGCTGTGAGCTCCACATCGAGTTCCTCGCGAATTTCCCGCAGCAGGGCCTGAAGGGGGGTTTCTCCCGCTTCCAGCCCTCCCCCGAAATATCCCCACAGAGGTGGCTTGTGGCCTCTGCGGTCTTGCACGATGATGTGCCTGCGGTCTGGCAGGTAAAGCACCAGCACTGCGTTGTTCTTGATGGTCTTCACCCTCCCAGTATCTCAGAGATCAACCAGCAAAAGTTCGTTTGCCAGATCTTCCGCAGGTGGATGACACCTCAGGATCTCAGAGATCGGCAACAAGGCACCTGTCACTTCTTCCAGGAACTGGTTGAGACTTCAGGACCTCAGATCATCTTGAAAAAGCCCTGTACCCCTTTGGAATGGCGTAATTGAATTTCTCCTGCCCGAGATTGATCTTCACCTGCTTCTGGTTTTGCAGTGCAGTGAGGGACACACTGGAAGAAACCAGTGCATGATATTTGCGGCCCAGTTTGAGGTCGAGTCCGGTGTTTCCTCCGGGTTCATCCCTCCAGATTCCGTCTTGCATGGTGTAGATCTTGCCATTGTCCAGGTCAAAAGCGATGCCGACAATGTTCTTGCTGGCCCCGGTCATGTATTTTCGGACGTTCACGGTCCAGCCAGACTGCATGGATTCGGAGGTGACCCCGATGTACAGGGAGACCTCCTGCTTTCTGGCGATCTGGGGGGTGTTGACCTCGACTTCAAAGTAATACTTGCCCTTGCTGTGTCCCTGATCGCTGGTGAATTCATAATCTGAAGCGCTGTAATCCTCTGCGATCAGGTCCTGTCTGGGGTTGTAGGCTTTCAGTTCCTCAATGCGGGCATCGGTGAAGCGCACCACACAGACGGTCTTGTATGGGTCCAGCAGGATCTTCTGGAACCACTTTTCCCGGTTGCTTTCTTTGCTGTCCAGTTTGCAGGCCTGATCTCTCGTCTTCAGCCACTGTCTCTGTTCACTTCGCAAGGTCGTTTGCTGGCTTTTGCTGAGGGTGCCCATCAGCTTCTGGTATTCGGTGTTGATCCTGCCATCTGAGGCGCGAAGTTCTGAGGCCAGACAGCTTTTCCACTGCGCATCCGTGGAGGGGGCATCGCAGGAGGCTGCGAGAGCAGAGCTGAGGGTGCCAAAAAAGATCAAAGCCATCAGGTGTTTCATGGGGTGTACCTCTGGTTTCATTGTGATCTTCTGTTGGGCCTGTGGTGGTGTTTTTGCGCACGCCCCTGCACTACACCACCTGTGGAAAGTGGTACTTTGGCGGTATGCAACGAGTGCTCGTGATTGTCTGCGCATCTGTGGCTGCCATGAAAGCTCCTTTTGTCCTCAGGCGCATCCGGGAAGCTGGATTTGAGACCCGCGTGATCGCCACCGACAGTGCCCTGAACTTCGTGACCCCTCTGGCCCTGAGCAGCGCATCCGGGAACACCGTTTTTACCCAGGAAAGCTGGTTCAGTCCACAGGCAGGGGCACAACACCTGGAACTTGCCCACTGGGCCGATGCTGTGGTGGTCGTGGCTGCCAGTGCAGACTTCATGGCCCGTGCTGCCCTGGGGTTTGGAGACGATCTGGGCACAGCCACCCTGCTTTCCGTGCGTGCACCTGTGCTGTGGGCCCCTGCCATGAATCCAGGCATGTGGGAGCATCCTGCAACCCGTGCTCACCGTGAGACCCTGCAAAGCTGGGGACACCGGTTCATTGGACCCACTTTCGGAAAACTGGGCACAAAAGGGGAAGGGGAGGGCATGGGCCGCATGCTGGAACCGGAGGAAATTGCCGAGCATGTGAAGCGGGTCTTTGCGCCAAAAGACATGGTGGGCAGAAAAGTCCTGATCAGTGCAGGCCCCACCCGCGAGTACCTGGACCCGGTGCGCTTCATCTCCAACCCTTCAAGCGGCAAGATGGGTTTTGCTGTAGCCGAAGAAGCCCTTTCCAGAGGCGCAGAGGTGGTGATTGTCTCCGGTCCGGTGTCCATTTCTGCTCCAGTCGGGGCCACAGTGGTTCCTGTGGAGTCGGCAATGCAGATGCGGGACGCCATGGAAGCCCACTTTGAGTGGTCCGATGTGGTGGTGATGACGGCTGCCGTTGCAGACTACCGTGCAGCAGAACAGAAGAACGAAAAGCAGGCCAAAGTCAGCGAGCACTTCACCATCGAACTGGTCCCCAACCCTGACATTCTTTCCGGTCTGGGATCAAAAAAGGGAAACCGGGTGCTGGTGGGTTTTGCCATGGAAACCCACGCAGGGGTGGAACGCGCAGCAGGGAAAGCCCGGCGCAAAAATGCCGATTTCATCTGTCTGAATTACCCCACGCGGGAAGGCACCGCTTTCGGGGGAGACGACAACCAGGTGACTTTTGTGTTCCCGGATGGTACATTTCAGGACCTGCCCCGCATGAGCAAACGGGAAGTGGCAGAGCACCTTCTCGATGAAGCTTTGAAGCGCATGCAGTGGGCCATACAGCAGCCTGAATAACTCCATAAGGCAAAAAACAAGATCAAAAAGGGGTTGCATCTGGAGCATTCTGCGCGAATGCATGACAGAACTGCATAAAAATACCCTTTTCTAAACCGTATATACTGTTGCATAATTACAGTTATCCTTATGGCACTCACCAAAGAACAACGTCAACGACGTATCCAGGAAATCATCTCTCGAGAAGCGATCTCCACCCAGGCCGAACTGGTCAAACGCCTCAACGACGAGGGCATGAACGTCACGCAAGCCACCATCTCCCGCGACATCAACGAACTCAGGCTGGTGCGCCTGCCCATCGGCAAAAGCAAGCACCGTTATGCCCTCGCCCACGTGGCCAACGAAAGCGACGTGATGGACGAACTCGCCAAACTCTTTCGCTCCTTCGTGCGCGACATGGACCGGGGCGAAAACATCATCGTCATCAAGACCGCAGAGGGACACGCCAACGGGGTGGCCTATCTGATCGACAAACTCACCCGCGATGACATCATCGGGACCCTTGCGGGACAGGACACCATCATGCTGGTGGCCCGCACCGTCAAAGATGGGGAAAACCTGCTGGAAGAACTGAGCGCACTGCTGGTGTCGTGACCCCACCGCAGCCCTGGGCTGGTCCTCCCCTGCAGAGGGGAGGAAAGCGAGTAAAACGAGCGAGGTGGGGATGACATTGCTCCCTGACCAAATTGGATACAATGTCTGCTGATGACGGACCTGCTTGCCCTTGCCACCCAGACGTTTTTGACCATGGTTGTTGTGATGGACCCCGTGGGTCTTGCTCCGGTGTTCATCAGTCTGGCAGGGAGCAGGCCCTCTTTTGAGCGCAGGAAGATTGCCATCAAGGCCATTTCGGTGGCTGCAGGCATCATTTTTCTGTTTGCCTTTTTCGGAGAGGCCCTGCTTCACCACCTTGGGATCAGCATTCACTCGTTCAAGATTGCAGGGGGCATTCTGCTCTTCCTGATTGCCCTCGACATGGTGTTTGCCCGACCCAGTGGGGCCAAGGAAACCGAAGAGGAAGAAAAAGAAGCCCAGAACAGACAGGACCCCAGTGTGTTTCCTCTGGCGATTCCCCTGATTGCTGGACCAGGAACCCTGGCCAGCATCATGATTCTGTCCTCCAAAGCTTCAGGGCATGCGCTGGACATTCTGGTGGTCATTGGTGTGACCGTGGTTGTGCTGGCGCTCTGCTATCTGGCGCTCAGACTCTCCGGGCAGATTGCGAAAGTGATCGGGTTGACCGGGGTGCATGTGGTGACCCGTGTTCTGGGCGTTTTGCTTGGGGCTCTGGCCGTCCAATATGTGGCAGATGGAGCCTGGGGCATCATCCAGTCCAACTCATAAACATCTGTTAATTTTTGATGAGAGATCTGATTTTTTCTTGACAGGACCTGATTTTCCGATGGAAAAAGCAGAAGTTGTGTTCATCAAGAGCGAATTTAAGCTATAACGCTCATCAAAATTCGCTATTTGGCCAACAGACAGATCACCAAAAGACGTTAAACTGAATGTGTTATGAATGCGACTCAGCTGGTTCCACTGAACCTCAACAAACCCCGGGTGCTGGTGCTCAACGCCAGCTACGAGCCGATGCACATCGTCTCGATCAAACGGGCGATCACGCTGATCATGCATGAGGTCGCAGAGGTCCTGGAAGACAGCCAGGATTTCATTCATTCCCCGAGCACCATCATGCCCGTGCCGAGCGTGATCCGCCTCAGAAAATTCATCCGGCGTCCGAGAGTGCAGGTTGTTCCCTTCTCGCGGCGCAATGTACTGCGCCGCGATTTTTTTACCTGCCAGTACTGCGGTTCCACGCTGGAACTCACCATTGACCACGTGATGCCCCGCTCTCGCGGAGGCCGCCACGCCTGGGACAACGTGGTGACCGCCTGCCGGGAATGCAACCAGAAAAAAGGGAATAAAACCCCCCTGGAAGCGGGCATGCCCCTCAAGCACCCGCCCAAAGCGCCCAAGTTCAATGTCCTCACCATGGGGCAGGACCATCAGGCGCAGGAAGCCTGGAACAAGTACCTGTACTGAAGAAGCGGTCAGCTTTCAGCCGTCAGCCATCAGCAAATCATTTCAAGGCCACCTGAGAGACCCTCGGGTGGTTTTTCATGGTGCAAATCAGGCTGTGGAGTACCACCAAATCAACAGGTAGGTCTCCTCGAATTGCAGGAGGGTGAAGCTCTCTATTTCATCTACATTGTCCTGCAGCAATATCCCTGAAACAAGGTGCTCTTCCTGTGTGAAACGACGCAGAGCCTCACCTGCATCTGTGCGTTTACAGACCGTCTTTAGATGATCCATCAAATAAGTCAACTGGTCTTCTGGAGGATTCAGCAAGAGCAAACAGTCAAGATGGTAAACGCTGGTTGAAAAGACATCATCAGGAAGGCTGCTCAAAAATTCTTGTAATCCATGCCACCACAGCTGCCCTACGGTTTGAACGTCTTTCTGGTCAATCAGCAGGATTTCAATGAACTCTTCTGAGTGGCTTTTCAGATCGTCTGGACCAAAAGAAAAACGCCTGAAGGGAAAGGTGGGCAGATCTGCTGCACTCCGTAGCTCGGCATACAACTTCTCTTTGGTGATCAGCAGAGGCAGGGACATTTTTATCACTGTAGCAGGACGTAAACTGTCCGTATGGCTTTTACCGACCTGCATTCGTTCATCGCCCTTCTGGAGAGCAGGGGTCAACTGATCCGTGTGAAGCGCGAGGTGGACCGTCATCTGGAAATCACTGAAATTGCGGACCGTCTGGTGAAAAAAGACGGTCCTGCAGTGCTGTTTGAGAACGTCAAAGGGAGTCCTTTCCCCCTGGTCATCGGCCTGATGGGCACCCGGGAACGCATGGCCTGGGCCCTCGGGGCAAATTCACTGGATGAGGTGGCAGACCGCATCAAGAAACTGCTGGATGTGAAAATGGGCGGAGGTCTGCTGGGCATGGCCTCCAACCTCGGGAAACTGAAAGACCTCGCTGCGCTGCCTCCGAAACGGGTGCGTTCTGCCCCTGTGCAGGAAGTGGTGTGGCGTGGCGATGAGGTGGATCTCTCAAAGATTCCGGTGTTGCACTGCTGGCCAGACGATGGTGGTCCTTTCGTCACCTTCCCTCTGGTGATCACCAGAGACCCCATCTCGGGGGAATACAACATGGGGATGTACCGCATGCAGGTGATGGGCAAAAACACCACCGGCATGCACTGGCAGCGCCACAAGACGGGTGCCAGACACCTGGAGAACGCTGGAAAACTGGGCAGGCGTCTGGAGGTGGCAGTGGCCCTCGGGGGAGATCCTGCCCTGATTTATGCGGCAACAGCCCCTCTGCCTCCGGTGCCGGGCCTCAACGAGTATTCCATGACCGGTTTCCTGAGGGGGCAGAACCAGCCTGTGATCAAAGGCATCACTGTGGATCTGGAGGTGCCCGCCAATGCAGAGTTCATTCTGGAAGGCTATGTGGACCCGAATGAGGAATGGGTGGATGAGGGGCCTTTTGGAGACCATACAGGTTTTTACACCCCTGTCGACAAATATCCGGTTTTTCATGTCACGGCCATCACCATGCGCAAGAATCCCATCTATCCGGCGACCATTGTGGGCAGGCCGGTCATGGAAGATGCTTACCTGATTGAGGCATCTGAGCGCATCTTCCTGACGGCTGCACAGCTGATTGTTCCCGAGATCAAGGACTACTGCATGCCGCCTGCTGGTGTGGCACACAATCTGGTTTTTGTGGCCATGAAGAAAACCTATCCAGGGCAGGCCTACAAGGTGGCCAATGCGCTCTTTGGACTCGGGCAGATGATGTTTGCCAAGGTGATTGTGGTTCTGGATGAGGATGTGGATGTGACCGACTTTGATCGGGTCTGGAGGGAAGTGGCCCTGAAAGCCGTGCCAGGCCACCACACCCTGCATGGTCGCGGGCCGATTGATGTGCTGGATCACAGTTCCAGACAGTGGTCTTATGGTGGAAAGCTGATCATCGATGCCACCACCAAACACCCTGAGGAAGAGACGCCAGATGACTTCAGGCCCATGCCTGTGAAGGACCTTCCGGTGCTCGAAGGCATTCTGGACCAGTGGCAAACAAAAGACGGTTACTGGGTGGTGAAGGTCCACAAGACCCGTGCCCATCAGGGGCAGGAGCTCGGAGAGGCACTTGTGGGTTTGCAGGTGGCTTCAGGTGTCCGTCACATCCTGCTGGTGGATGAGGAAACAGATGTGTTTGACCTTCAGGATGTGTGGTGGACCATCCTCAACAACATCGATCCAGAAAGGGATGTGAAGGTCCTGAATGGAAAAATGGTCTGGGATGGAACCCCCAAACGGGAAGACGAGGGCTTCCACCGGGTGTGGCCGAAAAAGATCACCATGACCGAAGAGGTCAGAAAGCATGTGTCAGAGCACTGGAAAGACTACGGTTTGCCTGAGCTGTAAACGTTGAAAAGCCTGTGTTGCACTTGCTGGGAAAGCCATGCCCTGTGCATGGTTTTTTGTTTGTCGGGTGATGGGTCCCCAGTTCAACACTGCTCTGTGCGAATGGCCTTCTGGACAGGGGCTGCTTTCTCCCTGCGAAACCCCCTGAAAATTCGTGTTGTCCAGTGGACTTTGCTTTCAACAGCAGCTGCATCTCTGGTGGGCACAGGGGGTTCTTTCATGGCGAGGATGCCCTTGAAGAAACACACAAAACAAAAAACCTGATTGGGTTCCATGGTTCACGCTCCTTTGAGGAGAAGTGTAGGGCTGGCCCTTGCGGCCAGGTCAAGCCCTGTTTCACGTGAAACAGGCCCAAAACGGCAGCGTGGTAAATTGGGACATGCTCCAGACCCTCAATCCACTGCTTGAAGACACTGAAATTTCATGGGAAACCCATCAGAAACCTTTTCAGGAGCTGCTGGACCGGGAAGTCCAGCCCGAGGACATCACCCAGTTTCTGCTGGACTGGTCTGCGCTGGAAAACCAGTTGCAGCATGTGCAGACCGTCCGGATGATCCGTGCCCACCTGGACACTTCAGATCAGGAGGCCCAGGACCGTCAGGCTGCTTTTGTGACAGAGGTCCAGCCTGAGTGGGAAAAGATGGCGGCTGCTCTGAAACAGAAACTGCTTTCGCTGGACCACAGCCACCTGCCTGCAGATGCCGTGCAGATGGTGCGCCGCTTCCAGGCCGATGCCAGAACATTCCGGGAGGAAAATGTGCCTCTGCAGACGGAACTCTTCAGTCTGGAGCAGGAGTACACCCAGATCAGTGGTGGTCTGAAAGTCGAGTTTCAGGGAGAGCAGAAGAGCCTTCCACAGATGAAGCCCTTTCAGGTTTCACCAGACCGTACCGTTCGGGAAGAAGCCTGGAAGGCTGTGCGTGCGGCCCTGAGCAGTGTTGCTCCACAACTGAATGACCTGTTCCTCAAACAGCTGAAACTGCGTCGCCAGATGGCAAAAAACGCTGGATACCCCGATTTCCGGGCTTACATGTGGGACAGATACCACCGTTTTGACTACACCGCGGAGACCTGCCTGGAGTTTCACCAGACCGTCAAAGCAGAAGTGGTCCCTTTTGCCCTGGAGATGCTGGAACAGCACCGGGTGAAGCTCGGTCTGGATGTGCTCAGGCCCTGGGATGCTTACTGGCACACCGTTGTTGAGCCTGGACACCTGCCTGCCCTGAAACCTTTCCAGACGGCAGAAGAACTGGAAGCCAAAACAGAGCAGGTGTTCTTTGCCGTCAGCCCGAAACTGGGGGAGATGTTTCACCTGTTTCGGAAAAACGGGGCCATGGACCTGGGAAATCGACCCAACAAGCTGCCCCAGGCTTACTGCACGGGCCTTGCACAAAGTGGGTGGCCTTTTATGTTCCAGAGCGCTGTGGGGACCATGATCGATGTCATGGTGACGCTGCATGAGTCAGGCCATGCTTTCCACCTGTATGCCAGCCTGCACGGCCAGCGTTTCCCCTGGAATGTCATGTCAGGGATCGAATTTGCCGAGGTGCCCTCCACAGCCATGGAATACCTGGCACTGGACCATCTGTCTGCTTTCTACACCCCGGAAGAAATGCTGCGGGTCAAACGCAATGCCATCTGGAGCATGGTGCAGGGCATCCCCTGGCAGTGCGTGATGGATGCTTTCCAGCACTGGCTGTATGTGGAGGCTCCAGAAGAGGTCACCCCGGAGATGCTGGAAGACAGATGCCGCGAACTGATGGATGAATTCATGCCTGTTCCTGCCTGGACAGGATTCGAAGCAGAAAGGGGAAACCTCTGGCAGATCTTCCATGTGTTCAGCATCCCTTTCTATTTCATCGAGTATGCCATCAGTGGACTTGGGGCCATACAGCTCTGGAGGAACCATCAACAAGATCCCCAGAGAACCATCGAGCAGTACCTGGATGCCCTTGCCCCTGGCTACACCCTCTCGGTCCCGGAAGCCTATGAACGCTGTGGGATCTCCTTCAGGTTTGACCGACCCCTGGTGCGGGAATTGATGGACTTTTTGAGAAAACAGTTGTAGAGTCACTCCCCAATGGTTTGAAGCCTGCATGTCAAATGCAGGCTTTTTGCAGTCAGGTGAAGTGCGCGCCCCCTGTTCTGCAGTGTCAGGATGGAAAGACGCAATGGAGAGGTGTCCTCTCAAAAATTCAACAGCTCAGGATGGGCAGCCAGATGGGGTTGCTGGGCCACCGCACGCAGCACCACCCGTTCACTGTTGCGTGAAACCTCCACCACGGTGAAGGCCGTGTCTCCAAAAGGAAAGATCACATGGTCCGGGCATCCCACCAGGGCACGCAGGGCCATGTTGAGGACCCCTCCGTGTGCAACCACCAGGGCATTCTCTGCCCCTGACTGGAACACCTGTTCCAGAGCAGTGGCCGCCCGTCTGCGGAATGCGTCTTCACTTTCGCCTCCATCCGGGGTGAATTTCTGGTAGCGGTGCCGGAAAGCAGGAATGGGATATTTCTGCTGGGCCGCTTCATGGGTCATGCCAGCGATGGGGGTGTTGTCAAATTCCATCCATTCCTCGACGGGTGTGGGAATGAGCCCCAGGGCATCACAAACAATCTCTGCCGTCTGTCTTGCCCTCGACAGGGTGGAGCATTCTGCATGATCAAATCCGGGATTGTTTTCACGCCAGTAGGCTGCGAGAAGCTCTGCTTGCTGGATGCCTGCTGCGGTGAGAGGGCTGTCATAACGTCCTTCAATGACATTTTCATCGTCTGCACGGGAGCGCCCGTGTCTCAGGAAGGTGATTTTCATGCTGTCTTTCAGGCTATATCCAGCCGCTTGCGGGATCAAGGGCCTTCTGACCACTTCCGAAATGTACAGCGGTTGCCGGGCATGGCCTGATTAAACTTGACGAATATTGCATATCGGGATATGCTGTTCTTATCCATCGGCGAAAAGCCGAATTTTTTGTTTTGGGACTGTCGCAGGAGAGATGGCCCCTCACCTGACAGCTTTAAAGCGCACCAGCACGATCTTCCCTGGAAAGCCTGCCCTGTCAAATTCCTCCAGCATCCAGCGTTCGATGGTCTGGGCTTTCCCACTTCCTGAGCCTGCCCCGATCAGGGGAAAAGCCACAGATTGAAACCCCTCTTGCTGGGCAATTTGCAGCGCATGTCTGACACTGCTGCGCACGGAGAACTCGCTGGAGCGCCACAGCATGTTGATGCCTGCCACATGAATGATCGCCCGGTGGGGCAACTTTCCTGCACCTGTCAGCACAGCATGACCCAGAGGAATCGGACCCACGCGGGCCAGTTCCCGGAAGGGCTCCAGGCCTGCCCTGCGTTTGATCGCTCCTGAAACCCCCTGGGGCAACAAAAGCCACCACGGGATGATGTTGCGGTTCCAGGCATTGACGATGGCCTCCACAGGTTGCTCCAGCAGGTCCCCTTCAACAATTTGAATGGTCATGGTGACCTGAATTGTATCGGGTGTTCTCCTGCACAATTCTTTCTTTGTGCTCTTTTGTCTCTGCAACTTCACAGGCCAGGGTTTCGTATCAGAAGCATGGATGATTTTCTGGGAAGCCTGTTTGAAGGGATTGTGGATTTTCTGGGTAAATTCCTGATCAACGTCATCTGGACTGCCTTGCATTTTTTGTTTGGGGTCTGGGGCGCGGGGTTGTTTTTGCTCAATGCAGGGCTCCTGATCCCCTTCCGCAGCAGGGCCAGTGTGCTCTGCAGCCTGCTGGCCTGGGTGGTGTGGGCTGTGGTCAGACGCCTGCCAATCAAGAGGGATGGAGGATGGGCAGATTAAGCTTGATGCATATTGCATACCGTGCTATACTGTTTACATCAGTCGGCGAAAAGCCGAATTTTTTGTTTTATCCCCTGGACTTATCCTTCCATGAACAGCCCAGACCTTTTTGAACAGCAGGCCCAGCTCAGGCTTCAGATGCACCACGCTTTTGAAGGGGTGGTTCTGGGAGATGGAACCGGTCTGGGCGAAGCAGATGTCATTGATGATTATGGAACCGCTGAAGAACGCAGGCTGGCCCGTTTCCGGGATTTTCAGGGCCCCTGGTGGGAACACCCCAGAGACAGGTTGCGCATGTACACCAGTGTGTTCTGTTTCATGGATGCCGCAGGCTACACCTACCATCTGGCCGTGTACCTCTGGCATGCTTTGCAGGAAGATCCACAGCAGGGCCTTGGAGATGTGGGATGGCTGGTGTTCGATCTGCTGGATTTTGCCCGCATTCAGCAGCCTCAAATGACAGCAAGTCAAATCCAGATGATCCTGAAATTCACCGAATGGATCGAGGTGCTTGAACCCGAACGCATGCAGCACGAGGACTTCCGGGCTGAGGTGAGGCGTGTCTGGGCCCACTGGGCAGAGCAACTGGAAGGCCTCTCCAGATGAGGGAGGTGCAACTGCGTCCGCTGACCCTGGGTGATCTGGCCACCATTTACCTGTGGAGCCAGGATGAGGTGTTCTGTCGGGCCAATGGCTGGTCGATTGGTCTTTCCTGGCAGCAGCTCAGAACCTGGTGGATGGCTTTGCTGCAAACCTCCCCCGATGTGATGCTCCGCTCTGGTGTGGCCGTTCAGGACCAGCTGGTTGGATTTGTCGAGCTTTCCAGCTTTGACTGGCAGGAAAAGACAGCTGTTTTTGGAATTGCCATTGGAGCCAGATCCCTGTGGGGGCAGGGCATTGGATTTCAGGCAGGTCAGTTGATGTTGCAGCATGGTTTCGACCACCTGCAGCTGAAGGCCATTTTTGCAGAGGTCCATGCTCCCAACCTGCGTTCTCTGGCCCTGATGCGCAAACTGGGCTTTGAAGAGACAGGCAGGCTCCCGTTGCATGAGGTGTACCAGGGGACCCTCAGCGATGTGGTGTGTTTTGTGCTGGAAAGTTCTTGCTGGAACAGCAGAATCTGAGGCATCTTCACTGCCAGGCAGCATAAACTTGACGAATATTGCATATCAGGATATACTGTTCTTATCAATCGGCGAAAAGCCGAATTTTTTGTTTTGGTCCCCGGAGGTGCCAGACCCTCCAGATGAAGGCTGTGTCAGGACTGCTTGTAGCAATCCAGCTTGGCCCCTTTGCCCCAGTCAAAAACAACCATGCCCTTGCGCTGCTTCACGTAGGTGGCCCTGGCCTTGTTGTTGAGGACACCAGTGAATTGAAAGGTTTCTCCTTTGAGAGACCATTTCCCTGTCTTTTTCTCCCACAACTCCTGATAGGTGCCATTGGCATGAAGTGTGAATTCCATGCGGGTCTGCAACTGCTGTGAACTGGCTTCATAAGCCATGCACACGTACCGACCTGCAGGATTGCTGTAGTCCACAGCCTCTTTCACGGTGATGCGGTCTGGGAGAACGTACTCGTCCCAGCTCTGGTCGTATCCCTCGTAATGGATCTTGTATTTTCCCTGATGGGTGCCTGTTCCGAGGGCCACAATGGTGGCATCAAACCACTGCCCGTGCCACTCCACCTGCACCTTCTGGCCCACCTGATAAACAGAAGCAGCCCAGGCGACTGAGGTCAAGGAGGCCACCAGGGTTGCCATGCAAATGCTACTGAGGTCTGGTTGCCAGACCAGGTGTTTCCGCAGAAAAGAAAGCAAACTGGGCATGTTCTGACCTTACCAGAGGAGGTGTGACGGTTTTCTGAACCCCAAGAAACGGACCTCAACAGGTCCGCTTCTTGACTTCATTCGCGCTGGAGGAAGGGTGCAAAGGTCAGGGGCGTGCAGTGGTGCGGGCGTCCCGGCGGTCATCGTGGCGGCTGCGTCCGGCCAGTCCGGCCAGACCCAGCAAGCCCAGGATGCCCCAGGGGAAACTGTTGTCATCGCGGGCGTAGCTCTCATCTGCCACAGCGGTGTTGTTGCCTGAGCCAGTGGTGGTGTTGGTGTCACCAGTGCCCGCCCCTGTTCCCATGGTGGCATCATCGGTGCCAGAACCAGTCGTCGAATCGTCGCTGGTGTTCCCCATGTCGGTGGTGCCAGAGGCGCCTGTCCCTGTGGTGTTGTTGGTGCCGTAGTTGGTGGCATCATCGGTGGTGTTGCCCATGTTGGTGCTGTCGCCAACATCTGGGGTGTCCACCTGGGCGTGGGCCACCAGGGGGGAGGTCATGCAGAAAAGGGCAATCAGGGCTGCTTTGCTGAACTTGTTCATGGGATCTCCTTAAGATCAATTGACATTTCAGCGGAGAAAACATTTCTCCGTTCCTGTTTCATATTCTGGTGGCTGAATGTGTGTGTGGCCCCCTGGTTCCAGTGAAAAAGCTGGTTTTATCCTGATGGCTGGTTTTTTCTTTCTGGGATGAAGAAGTGATTTGAAGCTGTTTTCATTCTGAAATGCTGCTGCAATCAAATTAAGGGTTGTGTGATTTCATACAGAGCCTGAAAACAGAAAAACCTCTGATTTTCACAGAGGTTTGAAGGGGTTTAAGACCTTTAGAAAAGGGCGCGAGAAGGGTCCCACAGACGGTTGAGTTCGTAGATGCCCACCAGAATGTGCAAGACCAGTTTGGCCGCAATGCCGGTCAGGAGGCCCACAAAAGTTCCCCATGCACTGCGCAACGCCTGGTCCACGGGTTTTTTCTCCATGTACATCTCCACCAGGAAAGCGCCACCCAGAGGGCCAACGATCAGACCCATGGGGAGGGCCAGTCCCACAATGCTTCCCCAGAAGGCACCCCAGGCGGCACGTTTGCTGCCCCCATACTTGCGGGTGCCCCAGATGGAGGTGAGGTTGTCCACAAGACCAATGGCAATGCTGATGATGCCAAGCCCCAGCAGGAACCAGAAATCCGAGAATTGAAATCCATCAATGAAGGTGGCAATCACCGAACCCACAAAGATGAGTAAGGTTGCCGGAACCACCGGAATGAAGGTTCCCACCACCCCCACAAGCCAGATCAGCAGAAAAACCAGAAAAGCCAGAGTCATCTTGCCTTAGGAATACGTCTGTTCCTGGAAAAAGTTGCAGGTCTTCCTGTGGAATCCCTTGCAGCTTACAGTTCAGGGCACCCCATTTCCTGTGTGCCGTCACCCTTCCGGAACCCGGGCTTCTGATTACAATAAAGGCATGAATACGAGTCGCATATTGAAACTGGCCGGTGGCGCACTTCTGGCTGTGGTTGGCCTGCAACAGAAAGGAAAGACCAGAATCGCCCTGACGGGTCTGGGGGGCGCACTGATTTACGCTGGACTGAAAGAACAGGAGGCCCCTGCTTCCCTGACCTCCAGCGGCGACATTTATCTGGAAGACAGCGTGGTGGTTCACCGTCCTCTGTCCGAGGTGTACATGCAGCTCAGGAACTTTCCCAACCTGCCGCAGGTGTTCTCTCACCTTGAGAAGGTGGAATTTCAGGGGGAGAACATCCGCTTCAAAGGGCAGGTGCCGCTGGGCATGCTCGCCGACTGGGACATTGAGATGGTGTTCGATGACCACCAGGAGCGGTTTGGCTGGCGTTCCAAACCGGGCAGCATGCTGGACAACGCCGGAAGCCTGACCTTCGAGAAGATCGACGCCGAGAACACCCGGGTGCATGTGGCCCTCTCGTACAAACTGCCAAAAGAGCTGCTGACGGTCTGGAAGGACCTGCTGACCCCGGAAAGGTTGCGCACCGATCTGGAAGTGTACCGCCGCAAGGTGGAACGTGTTTGAAGGCCTGTCCTTCCTGCGTGAACTGCTGACCATCCGTTCTTATACCGGGTCCGAGCAGGCCATTGGTCAGCGGGTGGTGCAGGAGATGCAGACCCTGGGGTTTGACCATGCTTACCTCGATGAAAGCGGCAACGCCATCGGGGTGGTGCGGGGCCAGAAGCGGGGAGAGGCCCTGCTTTTGATTTCCCACCTGGACCATGTGCATGAAGGGGACACCACCCTCTGGGAGCATCCTCCATATGATGCTGTGCTGGAAAAGAACGTTCTGCATGGTCGGGGCACCGTGGACATCAAAGGCCCCCTCAGTGCACAGCTCTATGCCCTGGCAGGTCTGATTCAGCGGGGAGAGCGCCCTGTGCAGGATGTGGTTCTTGCTGCTTTTGTGGAGGAAGAGACTGGGGGCAAGGGCATTGCAGAATTCATTGCCCGGATGCCTTTCAAACTTCCAGATGGGGAAATCCTCAACATCACCGGAGCAGTGGTGGGAGAGCCCAGCAGCAATCAGGTGATGCTCGGGCACCGAGGGGTGTCCCATGTCACTCTGGTGTTCAGGGGCGCGGCGCACCATGCTTCTTTTGGATTGCACGACCAGAACCCCATGTTTGAGCTCGGGGAGTTCCTGGGCCGCCTGAGGCAGTATGACCTTCCTGTGCATCCCATTGTTGGAGAGCACACCCTGGCCCCCACCCAGGTGACCTGTGACAGTGGTTCGGAGAACGTCACCTCCAACACGGTCAGTCTGGTGCTCGACTGGCGCAGCACCAGCACACCAGAAGAAATGCGCCAGATCCTCAAAAGGCTGACTTCGGGCCTCAGGGTGGATTACGAGGTCAGTGAGCTCTGGACCCTCAAGAACACACCGGGCTTCCACATCGAACCGGACCATCCGCTGGTGCAAAAACTGTACCGCCATGTGCGGGAGGTGCACGAGGCATTTGGCATCTGGAATTTTGCCACCGATGGGCGTTACACCCATGCCCAGGGCATTCCCACAGTGGGTTTTGGCCCGGGCAATCCCAGACTGGCCCACACCGTGCATGAGCACATCCTGCTGGAAGAACTGGAGCAACATGTGAGGGTGTTGCAGGCTTTTCTCCTCGACCCTCAGTAAAGAGTCACTGCTGTTTCAGGTCAGGGTTTCATGCTCTGGCCTGTTCTGCAAAAGCGGGGAACCACAAAGCCAGTTTTTGTTGAGGGTGTGGAGCGGTCAGATGACGTGGTTTTTCTGCAGGGTCAAGACGAACACCAGGCAGCAAAAGACCACCACTGAACCGGCTGGGGTTCAGTTCTTTGTCTGTCGACTTTTTACTGACCTCAGCAGAAATGGTTGAACCCTCGCTTCAATGTCCTGCTCTGATCTCACGCTTCACTCGAGTGAGGCATCAGGTGATCCTTTTGCTGCCTGCTGAAGGCTGATCGCTTCAGACCTTACGGGTCTTAAAGCAGATCTGGACACTCAGGCGGCCTCCAGCACCTTCCAGTTGACCCTGCGGTAGCGGCCATAAAAGATGGCCAGTTTGATCAGTTCGCTGAAGAGGTGCGCCCCCAGCACGCCAGGCAGGCCCCAGCCCATCCACAGACCCAAGACCGCTGCAAGGGGCAGGCCCACCAGATAGGCCGAGACCACATCGCCCACAAGAACCCCTCGGGGGTCTCCGGTGCTGGGCAGAACGGCACTGCCATGGATCATGTTCTGCACTTTCACGGCCTGAAAGAAGGAATTCATGATCATGCCAATGAAGGCCAGGTGCAGCACGGTCTCTCCGACCTTCGGATAGAAGATGGGCAGCAGATAGGAAGCCCCGAAGAACAGCACGCCCGTGATGGCTCCGGTGAGGAGCCCGGTTTTCTGGATGGACAGCACCCGGTTCTGGGCCAGTGGAATGTTGTTCTGCCCGAGGGCCTGCCCGACGAGGGTGGTGGCTGCGGCAGCGAGTCCTGCGGACCATACCACAAACAGACCCTCCACGGAGCGGATGATCTGGTAGGCCGCAATGGCGTGGGTGCCCATCTTGCCGAGCAGCACGTTGTACAGAAACAGGCTGAACGCCCACAGGGTGGCTGTGGCCATCATGGGAACGCTGAGGGGCAGCAGGTCTTTTGCGGTTTCCTGGATGCGGGCAGGGGTGATGGAAATCCAGTGCACGGAAGGGTGACGGTACAGCTGAATGAGCAGGTACACGGCTTTGAAGAGCTGTGCTGCGAAAGTGGCCCAGGCTGCCCCCTGCACCCCCCACTGCAGGGTGAAGACAAACAGGTAGGCCAGCACAGTGTTGATGACCATGCTGAAAAGGGTTGCATGCAGAGGCACTTTGGCCTTGCTGAGCGATCTCAGAACGCCAGTACACACCGCTCCAGTGACCATCAGGGGAAGGGCCAGCAGCATGATTTTCAGGAAACCGTCTGCCGTGCGGGTGAGTTCAGGGTCGTTGCTGCCGAGTTGCAGGATTTCGGTGGAGAAGGTCCACAGCGGAACCATCACGATGCCAGAAAAAAGGAGTCCAAGCAGCAACCCCACATTGACCAGTTGTGAGAGCAGGTTGTGGTTCCCTGCCCCGAACGCCCTTGCAGAGAGGACAGCACTGGCATTGGCAAGCCCGGCAAGGGCCATGATGAACACAAAAGTGATGCTGTTGGCAAGGCCCACGGCGGCCACAGCAATGGCCCCGAGGGTGGCGACCATCACCTGGTCAATGAAACCGAGCATGAGCTGTCCCACCGATTCCAGACTGACGGGGATGGCGATTTTGAGGATGTCTTTCAGGAAGGGGGGGTGAACCATGAGAGCCCCATGCTGGCACACCCTTTCGAACCGATTCGTCAGATTGTGCACGATTCAATTTCATGAAGGTGCTGTTTTTCAGGCTTTTCAGAAAGCCTCTGTCAGAAACACAGCTGTCCACCTTCGCTGGACGCGGCTTGCTGGGCTGCACAGCGGGCAGGTTAGAATACCGTCAAATGCTTAGACAGGACTTCATTTACCCCGAGGGGATCTATCTGGACGGCAATTCGCTGGGCCTCACCTCCCATGCCAGCGTGCAGGCGATTGGCCGCAGATTGCAGGAATGGCAGGAGCAGGCCGTGAACGGCTGGGAAAGCTGGTTTGGCCTTGCCGAAACCCTCAGTCCCACCCTGGCAGACCTGATGGGAGCACGGCCTGAAGAGGTGATTGCCACAGGCAGCATCACCATGAACCTGCATGCCCTGCTTGCCACCTTTTACCAGCCCACAGCCCAGAAGAAGCATCTGGTGGCCACTGCACTGGATTTCCCCAGTGACCTGTATGCCCTGCAGTCCTGGGCAGAGCGCCATGACGCCGAGTTGCGCCTGATTCCTTCGCGAGACGGTTACACCCTGAATGATGAAGACATTGCTGCTGCATTCCAGGAGGATGTGGCCCTGGTCTTGCTCCCAACGGTGCTTTATGCCAGTGGGCAGTTGCTGGACATCCAAAAGTACGCTTTGCTGGCCCAGCAGAAGAACATTGTGCTGGGGGTGGATGCGGCCCACTCTGCAGGTTCTGTGCCCCACCACCTGCACGCCTGGGGCGTGGATTTTGCGGTGTGGTGCAGCTACAAATACCTGAATGCGGGTCCGGGTGCACCCGGTGGCCTTTTTGTGCATGAGAAGCACTTTGACCGCCTCCCTGGCCTGAGGGGATGGTGGGGCCACCAGAAAGCCAGCACCTTCGAGATGCGCTCTTACTTCACACCCGAGCATGGAGCAGGTGCGTACCAGATCAGCACCCCGAGCATTCTGGCCCTGGCCGGACTTGAAGGGGCACTTGAAGCGTTCAGGAAGGTGGGCATTGAAGAGATCCGGGCACGTTCCCTGGAACTCACCACGCATTTCATGAAGCTTCTGGATGAACACACCCCTGAACTCCGGGTGGTGACCCCCAGAGAGGTGCACCGCAGGGGAGGCCATGTCAGTGTGCAGCATCCCCAGGCGAGACTGCTCAGTCTGGCCCTCAGGGAAAAAGGAATTGTGCCGGACTTCCGGGCCCCGGACATCCTGCGCATGGCTCCGGTGGCCCTGTACAACACCGAAGAGGAGCTGCAACAGACGGTTCAGGTGCTGCGGGAACTGCTCGACACCCGCTCCTACATGGCTTTTGAACAGAAAAGCACCCGGGTGGTCTGAACCTGACTGTACAGGTTTCTGAAGTCTGGCTGAGGGAATTTGACCCAGATGTACGGAAAGTGTTAAACATCAGGAATTTCCCGTATTAGAGGGAATTTCTGGCATTTGTAAAGAGGCGTTTTTGGCGTGTGGATTGACGCTGAAGCGCTTTTTTTGTCATACTGGAATCAATCAGTACAGAGCCAACCCCTCTGGCTGATAGAGACGTTGAAGCCTTTCCTGTATTCGGGCACCTGGGAAAGGTGGAGTCAGTGGTGCGACCGGCTATTGGTCTCCACGTGATGCAAGCATCACCGTGGTCTACGTCCATCTGCACATGCAGGTGGTGTCTCTCGATTGTGGGAGTAAAGGAGGGAGTGACCATGTCACACACTTCTGTTCTGAAACGCCTGATCCTTATCACAACCGTCCTGCTCAGCCTGGCCTCCTGCAGTCAGACCCCAAAGGCCCCGGAAGCCACCGCAGAGGTGCAGAATCCCGAGATCAGCCAGCTCGGGAGTGCCGATGTCTTCGACATGACCCTCTCGGACAGGAGCAACTACCAGACCACTGCCGTGCGCTGGTGGACCAGTGGGGTCAAATGGTGGGTCAGTGGCACCAACAGCGGACTCGAATACTGGACCGATGCCGTCAGGTGGTGGGCCAGTGCCGTCAGATGGTGGGCCGAAGGGGTCTTCCTGCCCGCACCGGACAACAGCAAGCCCTTCAAACTGATCAACCTGGACAAGGCACAGCTGCTTGCCCCCAACCTCGGAGCAGGGGTCAACATTGCCCTGATTGACACAGGTGTGGACCTCAACCACCCCATGCTCACAGGAGCCGTGAAGTCTGGATGGGATTACCTCGGCAATGACAGCAACGCCAGCGAAGAAGGTGCCGACACCGATGTGGCCTATGGACACGGTACAGCCGTGGCTGGCCTGATCCGTCAGGTTGCTCCAAAAGCCACCATCACCGCCTTCCGGGTGATCACCTCCGATGGTTCCGGTCGCTCCAGAGATGTGGCCAAGGCCATCTATGACGCTGTGAACGGCGGGGCCGACATCATCAACATGAGCGTCAGCACCGACACCCTCACCTCCAGCGTGTACACCGCCATGCTGTATGCGGCCAGCAAGAAAGTCCTGATTGTTGCTTCGGGTGGGAACAGCGGAGGCAACCAGCCCCTCGTTCCAGCCCTGCAACTCGGAAATGATCCCCTGCTTGACCTCTCAGGCCTCAGTGTGGGCAGCGTGAACGGCGATGGCAGCAGCGTCAGCTGGAACAACAAGGGCAACGAGGTGCTCGCTCCCGGCGTGAACCTCTTCACTGCCTACCCTGGACAGCGCGTGGTGTACGGCACAGGCAGCAGCTTCAGTGCACCGCTGGTGACCGGCGCTCTGGCCCTCGCCCTCGGTGAAAATGCGAACAACTGGAAACTGACCACACTGGCCCAGTCCACCAGCAACGGCGGCATCATCGACATGAGCCTCTTCCTGAAACAGGCCCTGAAATAAAACGTGTGATTCACCCGGGAAGCTTTTGCCTTCCCGGGTGACAATGCATCGAGAACAGGTCATCATCAGAAGAGAGGGCTCTCCCTTTTCCCCTTCTCCTTTCATCCCCTCAATCCATCCGTGCACCAGGAAATGGGTCCACATGCCTGACCAGAACCCCTCCAGCCTGCGAACCCCCAAACGCCTCCTCGAGGAAGCGCGGCTTTTCACCGATGAAGACGATGAACGCGCAGCCCTGCTGTACGAACAGGCAGCGGTGCGGGCCAGACTGTACCGGGACCAGGAGACGCTGGCAGATGCCCTGAACGGCATGGCCAAACTGGAACACAAACGGGGAGACAGCAACGCCGCCCTCTTCCACCTGCAGGAAGCCCGGGAGATCCGCCGTGCCCTGGGAGACCTGAGGGGAGAGGCTGCACTGCTGTGCAACATCGGAGCCCTTCACACCGATTTGGGAAGTTTCAATACTGCACTGGATTTCCTGTTGCAGGCCGAAACCGTGCACGGCAGTGCAGAAGACGTGCTGTCGGCCACCATCTCCACCAATCTTGCCCGCGTGTACGACGATCTTGGTGATCCGGACAGTGCAGAGCGGCACTACCAGAAAGCCCTGACCTTCGTGCGCAACGCCGGACACCCCATGGGAGAGGCCATCCTCAGCACCAACTACGGGGAGTTTCAATTGCGGCGGGGCAGGCTCGATGAAGCCGAAAAGCTGCTTTCTTCAGCACTGGACATCACCTCCAGAAAGAGCTTCATTGCCGCCGATGCCCTCAGGCACCTCGGGGTGCTGTACCGCCAGCGTGGGATGCTGGAAGCTGCCCTGGTGGCCTTTCATGATGCCACCAATCTGGCAAGGGCCAGTGAGGACCTCGACATCCTGATTGAAGTGCTGATCAGTGAGGCCGAGACCCACCTGCAAGAAGAGCACCTGACCCTCGCGCAGGACGTGCTCTTTGAAGCCGAGGAACTGACCCGCAGCAGCAACCGCCACCGTGCCCTCTCCCGGGTGCTGAAACTCACCTCCCAGGTGTACGAGGCGGAAGGCCAAATCACCAAAGCCCTCTCTACTGCCCGGGAAGCCCACGATCTGGAATCCCAGGTCCTGAAAGCCGAGGCCGAACAGCGCACAAAGCAACTTGCCACCCAGCACGAACTGGAACGGGCCAGAAACGAACTTGAGCAGCAACGCCACCGTTACGAGACCGAACGCCTCACCAAAGAGAAGATGGAGCGGGAATCCTACGAGCGCATGAAAGAGCTGGAACGCAAAGCCCTTTATGACGCCCTCACCGGACTCCCGAACCGCCTGCTGCTGGCGGACCGTTTCCGGGTGGCTTTAGAACATGCTTCCCGAACCGGAACAAGGCTTGCCCTGGGGGTGCTGGACCTCAACAAATTCAAGAAGATCAACGACACCCTCGGACACCACGTTGGGGATGAACTGCTGATCGAGGTGGCCCGACGCCTGGAGCCAATTTTGAGGGCAGAGGACACCGTGGCCCGCACTGGCGGAGATGAATTTGTGTTCCTGATCCGCTCCATCACCGACACCGAGGCAGTGATGGCCGTGGCCAGACGCATCATGCAGGCTTTCGAGCCGATGTTCCACCTGTACCAGCACCACCTGCACGTTGGCCCGAGCATCGGGTTTGCGGTGTTCCCTGAAGACGCCCTGACCTACCAGGACCTCTTCGAGAAAGCCGACAAGGCCATGTATGAGGCCAAAACCAGAGGGAGTGGGTTTGAACTTCACGGCCTGCAGTCCTCGGACCGCATGGCCCCCATCACCCTGGAAAGTGCCCTCCACCAGGCCCTCAAGAATGAAGAGCTCGACATCGTGTACCAGCCCTTCACGGACATGCACGGCAAACCCAGAGGGGCAGAGGCCCTGCTGAGGTGGCACCACCCCCTCTTCGGGAACATCTCCCCACTGGAATTCCTGCCCATCGCAGAGAGCACCGGGCTCAGTGTTCCCATTGGGGCATGGGTGCTGAACAAAGCCTGCCAGGAGGCCGCAAAATGGCCAGGCCTGGTCCTCAGTGTGAACCTCTCCTCCAGACAGTTCTCGCACCCTGACTTTGCCAGCACTGTGAAACAGGCCCTGGAGAGCAGCGGACTGAAGCCCGAACTGCTGGAACTCGAAATCAAAGAAGAACTCCTCGCCCGACAGCTCGAACGCTCCCAGAGCCGCCTCGGAGCCCTGCAGGAACTCGGGGTGCGGGTGGTGCTCGACGATTTTGGCGAGGGCTTCACCAGCTTCACGGCCCTCAAGAACCACCACGTCCAGGGGGTCAAAATCGACCGCAACCTGATCCAGGACCTGCACCCCGAAGCGCAGGGCAGCCGCGATGAAATTCTGCTCTCTGCCGTGATCCGCATGGCCCAGGCCCTGGGCCTCGACGTGATTGCCAAGGGTGTGGAAAACGAATACCAGTGGGAATTCCTTTCCACCCTCGGGGTGACCGCTGTGCAGGGATTCCTGTTCTCCAGACCGCAAAGTGCAGGGGAACTGGTGGCGGGGTTGTAGGTTTAGGCCACCCCAAAAAAACCCCCCTCCAGCGTCTCCGGAGGGGGGTTCACGTGAAACACCTCAGGGATGCAGCGTCAGCACCTGTCCACCCTCAAAGGTCTTCATGGGGACATACTCTCCAGCCCGCCAGAGGGGGGAGAGGTCGGCGTAATGGGCACTGAAGACGTTGCCGCTCTGACCCAGTGAGAAGACGAACTGGCTGCTGTCCATGTTGGAGAGGTCCACGATCTGGCGGTAACTCGGGCCGTGGGTCTGCTTGAACGTTTCCTGATCGTAGGTGCCGACATTCACCGTGTAGAACCCGCCATCGGTGGAGGTTTCCCGGTTGAAGATCCAGCCGACCTGTTTGTTGTCTTTGAAGACGTGGGCACTTCTGGCCTTGTGGAGTTTGCCCCACTGCCATCCCCCCTGGTTCTCTCCCAGGCGTGAGGAGAGGTCCTTGAGGGCGTTCTCCAGGCTGAAGGACAGGTACTCTGCACAGTTCTGGCTTTGTGGACCTTTGCAGTACATGCCTTCATTCTGCAACTGGCCCAGCACAAAGTAGGGGTGTTTGCGTTCCACCACGAAATCAAGTTCATCTTGCACCATGTAGGTGAGCTGCTTGTACCATGCCGCGTAGATGGTGGAGCCCACGCTGTCCTGCTTCTGGAAGCCATCCCACTGGCTCAGGGTCTCCAGGGCTTTTTTCGCTGCATCGCTTTTTGGCTCGGTCTTCAGGAGGTATGGCTTCAGGTCGTCCCAGAGCAGGCTGTAGGAGTCGTTCTGGATCTGCTTGAAGGACTCGATGGTGTGTTTCGGGGTTTCCTGAATCAGCTGTTCGATGCGGGCCTTGCGGTAACGGGTGGCAAAGAGGTCATCGGTGCCGAGGGGGTACAGGTAACCGTCTGCAACAGGGCGCTCGTTGGCCGTGGCAATGTAGCCTTTCTCAGGGTTGTAGACGTGGGGGAGTTCCTCGAAGGGGATGTAGCCCTTCCAGTCTTTGTCGCCAGAGACAGGTTCGCTGCCATCCCAGCCATCCCGGATCGGGATCTTCCCGGGGGCGTAGTATCCGATGTTGCCATCCACATCTGCATAGAGGAAGTTCTGGGTGGGGGTCACGTAGAGCTTCAGGGCGCTGGTGAAATCGTCCCAGTTCTGGGCGTAATTCAGACCAATGAAAGCATCCATGGTGGTGTCGCCAGGTTCCAGAGCCGTCCATTTCAGGGCCACGATCTGGTCCTTGCCCACCTCTTTTGCATCATCGTCGATGTCGCTGATGATCGGGCCGTGTTTGCTTTCCCGGACCTTGATGGTGATGTCGGGTTTGCCTTTGATCTTGATGACCTCGGTGCGCTCGGTGAGTTGTGCATCTGCTGGTTCCAGAAACAGGTCCTGCACGTCTGGCGCAGTGTTGGTCACAGCCCAGGAGATGCGGTCATTGCGCCCGATCACCACGGCAGGCAGCCCGGGGATGGTGCCCCCGATGGCATGCAGGGTGGGCCCCTGAATCTCGGCCATGTACCAGAGGGCAGGGGCACTGAGGCTCAGGTGGGGATCATCTGCAAGGAGGGGTTTGCCGGAGACCGTTCTGCTTCCAGCGACCACCCAGTTGTTGGAGCCCTTGTCTGGAACCTTCTGCATGCCCAGGGCTTCCTGAATCTTCAAGAGGTTTGTTAGTTTGCCCAGGGTTTCAGGAAGCAGGGTCACAGGCTCTTCTGTGACAGCAGGCTCCTGATAAATTCGCTCTTTCTGGAGTTCTTCTCTGTTCAGGATGGTGGGGTCGGAGTCCGGGATGGGGGCATAGAACTGCTTGAGGCCTTCCTCTCCCACTTTTGCTCTGATGCGGGAGGCCAGAATCTCAGATTCCCAGTTGCCCCCGAGGTCAAAGGCCATCATCTTGGCCCAGGCGAGGGTGTCCACCGGGGTCCAGAGCTCAGGTTTGTACCCGAGCAGGGTGAATTCCAGAGGAAGTTTTTTGGTGGCGAGGTAGGCGTTGACCCCTCCGGTGTACGCCTCAATGATCTGTTTGGAGCGGTCAGATAAGGCAGGGTAGGCCTCTTTTGTGGCCTTGTAAAAGCCCCAGGTTCTGAGGAATTTGTCGGTGTCGAGCAGGTCTTCGCCAATAACCTCTGAGAGGCGCCCTGAGGCAACCCGACGCTGGAAATCCATCTGCCAGATGCGGTCCTGGGCGTGCACGTAACCCAAAGCAAAAATCGCATCCAGGTCGCTGCTGCTGGCTTTGATGTGCGGGACGCCGTAACTGTCCCAGCTGATTTTCACCTCTCCGCTTAAGCCCTGCAGTTTCAGGTCGCCGGATTTGGGGGTGTAGGTCTGGTAATAGAGATAGCCAATCGCTGCCGCAACGATGATCAGCAGCAGCAGGACAATCCAGCCAATGGCGCGAAGTAGACGCATGTTCCTCCTCTGGTCCCGGAAAACGTGAAGGGCAGCGTGACCTTCTGGGAGGGCTTCCACTGTGCACATTCACGGATTCGATGGGCCCATCATACGGGATCTGGTCGCGGCTTACACCCGGTCCAAATCGCACCGGATAAAACCAGAATGAGCAGTTTGGGGTCAATCACGCGAACCATGACATCTGGATTGGACCCTGAAGCCAGATGGGTGTACCATATCTAGCCGTCTGGGGTCTTTCTGATGGGATGACCTGCATGTGACATTATGCTACAAACTTAATAATCTGCGCATTTTTCCGCACCAGAACCCTGTTTTTACCCCGTTACACTTACACCAATTTGAACCCCATAAGACAACACATATGGTCTGTCAAGTCTTGCATAGTACCGTATTTAGTATTAAAGTAACCTCATTCAAGGGAAACCCAACGGACCCCAACCCCCGGTGTCCAGAGGGTTTTTGCTTTGTCAAAAATTCAGACTTTGCATACAACAGAACAAAGTCACGCTTCAAGGAGCCTTCATGACCCAGCTTGAGAACCGCACCCTCAGCCAGTTCGACGACAACGCCCAGCACATCGCAAAACGCCAGTACATGCAAGCAGGAGACGGCAGCATTGCAGGCATGTTCGAGCGCATTGCCAAATGGGTGGCCAGTGCCGAGCCCGTCGAAGCCCGCGAGAAGTGGACTCAAGTGTATTTTGACCTGATGGCCGAGAAGAAATTCTGCCCTGGTGGCCGGGTGCTCGCCGGAGCAGGCACCCAGCACGGCAACGTGCTGAACTGCTTCGTGCAGGGGGCCACCGACCATGACCCCTCCAGCTTTGAAGGCGTGATGGAAGTGGCCAAAAAACTGGCCCTGGTCACCAAAGTTGGTGGAGGCAACGGGGTGAACCTGGACGTGTACACCCCCAGAGGCGTGAACACCCGTTCGGATCAGGGGGTGCGGGGCTGGGCCTACATGAGCGCCGCACACGCAGACGTGCATGACTTTATTGAAGGCATGATGCGTCCCCCCACCCAGCCTGATGGGGACAAGCAACCCATGGCGATCCGCAACTGGACCCGCGTGATCTACGGCGCGAACATTCCCATGGACCTCGTGACCCTGGCCCGCCAGAACGGGGTCGCTGTGGTGCGCAACCTCCCTGAAGGTGTGCTTCCCGTCAATGACGACATGGGCGGTATCGTGGATGCAGCCAGGGCCGTTGCAGAAACCGCCAAGGTGGGCATCGAACCCCGCATTGACCTGACCCCCCTGCGTGCAGAGGGAAGTCCCATCAAGGGATCTGGTGGCACCTCCTCCGGTCCTGTGAGCTTCCTGGTTGAGCTGTTCGACAACTTCCTGGAGTGGGCCAACCTGGGGGCAGAAAACTCCGGTCCCATCAACACCCTGCGTTACTGCTACGCCCCAGTGCTGCGCGTTGTGCGTCAGGGTGGGACCCGTCGTGGTGCAGGCATGGCAACCATCAGCATCGAGCACCCTGATGTGCTGGACTTCCTGACCGCCAAGGACCTGGACCGTGAAGCTGCAGAAGGGGACATCTCCACCTTCAACATCTCCATTCTGGTCAGCAACCGCTTCTGGGAAGTGCTGCAACAAAACGGCCTCTGGGAAATTGCTGCCCAGGAAGTGCCCGGCAAGTACTACATCCAGCCCATCCACGAAAAATACGAAGGCACCTACGCCGACCTGCCCGTGCGTGAAATCGACGGGGCCAAAGGGGTGCCCTACTACGACGGTGGCATTCCTGCCCAGTGGATCTGGGACCAGATTGCCGAGCATGCCTGGAGCACCGGTGAACCCGGCCTGATCTTCGTGGACCGCATCAACGAATACAGCGCACTGAAAGACCTCGGGGAGCGCTACCAGATCAAGAGCACCAACCCTTGCGGAGAGATCCCCCTCACGGTTGGAGAGCCCTGCGATTTGGGTGCCATCAACCTCGCCGCCTACGTGAAAAACAGCAGTTTTGATTTTGCTGAATTCCGTCAGGACGTGCGCAAGTGCGTGCGTTTCCTCGACGACGTGCTTGATGTGAATGTGTTCGCCCTGGAAGACAACCGGGTGGCAAGCCAGACCCTGCGCCGCCTCGGTCTGGGTGTCATGGGCCTTGCAGACGCCCTGATCAAGATGGGCCTGCGTTACGACAATCAGGCTGGACGAGACGCCATCTACGAGATCATGAGCGTTCTGCGCGAAGAGTCCATTGCCGAGAGTGAACGCCTCGGGGCAGAGCGCGGGTACTACGCCATCAGCCAGGACCCCCAGCACAAAGACAGAATCCCCCACGCTCCCCGTCGCAACGTGGCCGTGCTGACCGTGGCCCCCACCGGAACCACCAGCATGCTGATGGGTGTGTCCTCCGGGATCGAGCCTGTGTTCTCTCCCTTCATCTGGAGAAAGATCGGCAGCGAGTACAAGGCCCTGCTGCACCCCCTCTTCGTGGAACTGCTGGAAACCTACCCCGCTGCACCTGCCTTCGAGAAGAACGGCAAGTGGGACTGGGACCGCATCACCGACGCCGTGAGCAACAACCACGGAAGCCTGCAGGGCCTGGACTTCATTCCCGAGGCGATCCGTCAGGTGTTCGTGTGCGCCCACGACATCAAGCCCGTGGAGCACGTGCGCATGCAGGGCACCGTTCAGAGGGCCTTTGACGCCGAGGGTTACGCTGGCAACTCCCTCTCGAAGACCATCAACCTGCCCAACGAAGCCACCGTGCAGGACGTGCAGGATGCCTACAACGAGGCTTTTGTGACGGGATGCAAAGGGATCACCGTGTACCGCGATGGGTCCCGTCAGTTCCAGGTGCTTAGCACGAGCAAGACCACCAAGAAGAAAGAAACCGAGAGCACCGAAGTTGCTGCAGAGCAACCCAAGGCTGAGGAGAAACCCGCAGCTCCAGCAGCACCTGCCTTCGTTCCTGGCAAGCCTGTGTTTGACCGCCCCAGCCGTCTGGAAGGGATCACCGACATGGTGAAACTGACCGATCCCTCCACCGGGCACCGCCGGAGTTTCCTGGTGACCATCAACCACACCCAGGGGAAACCTGTGGAAGTGATTGTGACCTCCGGACGGGCCGGAGATGAAGCCAACGCTGACAGTGAAGCCCTCGGGCGTGTGGTGTCCATTGCCCTGCAATACGGGGTGCCTGCCAGTGCACTGGTGAAGACCCTGAGGGGCATCAACGGTGGGCTGTATGGCAGTTACAACGGCAGACTGGTCGGGTCCAAGGCCGATCTGGTGGCCGTGGCCCTGGAGACCTTTAATAAGCCCACCCAGAAGATTGAGGTGGCCCAGATCCAGGGCGCAAGCACCGATGCTGACGTGTCAACAGGAGAAACCCTTATTGCCCACTCGGGGGACGCGGTTCAGACTGGAACCAGTGTTTGCCCGGTGTGTGACAGCAAAGCTCTGGTCCGTGAGGAAGGGTGCGTTAAGTGCCAGGCCTGCGGATATAGTAAGTGCGGGTAAAGTTCATAGAATAGATTGAAAGGCTGTTGAAATTGTTAATCTAAACAATTCAACAGCCTTTTTTCCGCCAAGCATTCTGTTCAGAACAGATAGTGAGGGGCTAAACCTACATATGACGACAAGTGGTGCAGTTGGTGCTAACAGAGGTAAGCTCTTACATAGATTCAAAAATTTAATATATGGAATAATATGGCTTATATTAATAGTAAATACTTTCTTTATTGACACTTCATATCTATTGATAGAAAAGTTTTATCCAAATTATATATTTCTGTTAAAATATAAATTTGTTTTCTTCTCTATAATCATATTTCTTTTATTCATGTTTATTAAGCCTAAAACACTTTTTATACACTTATTTCAATTTGTCTCATTGCCCATGAAAATAGTTGCTTGGGATGTTTCTAAGAAAATATACAGCAAAAAAGGATCTATATGGGCTTTGCTGTATATTTCTAGCTTGGTTAATCTTATTGGCGATTACAAAAAAATCCTGGGTCGAATTTCCATATTCTTTCTAATTATCTACATATATAAAAATGTTTCTAATAATAATGGTGTGTATATTGGTATATTTCTTTGTATATTTATGGTATTTTGGTTCTACTATGATTCTGCGGCTAGTATTTTTAAAAAGACTAAAATTTTGGGTATGAACAGAATACAGATCAAGATTTATATTGAAAGTATCATCTCAACTCTTGATGATCCTAATCCTAATACCTCAAAGAATGCTATGTTGGTGTATTCTTATTTTGTTCTACTGGGAATAAACAGGAATCTTTTAGCATTAGATCATAACTTGCTTAGTTTTGCTTACAATATATATTATTTCTTTAGCATGTTGATCAGAACGCTAATCTTTTTGATTCTTTCTGTTATGCTGTGTTACAAATTAAACAACAATTATTTTGACGGAGTAGCAAATGTATATAATTCACTGATATATGCATTTAATGCTATGTGTTTCAACTTTGTTGATGAGTTGAAGCATAAACCAGAATACTGGCAAGGTGGTAGTATATTTATGATGTGTGAGCTTAATGGTATTCTCTTGCTTACATTACTACTTTCGTTTTTCGTGCCAAGTATAAATCAAAAATCACAAATTGAAGTAGATAAGTTTAGTGAAACAATTAAAGAATCAGCTGATGATATTAAAAACCGTTTAACTACCAAATACAGAGGCACTTTGGGTGTCGCTATTCAATCAATAGAAGCTTTCAGTCCTGGACTTAAGGGTGCGATTCGATCTATAAAGAAATTTTTTGAGACTGAGGAAGAAAGACAGCTTCCGAGGTCTAGAGCTCACAGAAGAAGATAATCGCTCCCAAATTCAACATCTAGTAGTTGGTGCACTTAATCGATATAACAGGTGGCTAGGTTCTAGCCACCTGTTATATTTTTCTATTTATTCCAATAGACTGACCTCATTAGTTTAATTACGAGTACCCTACCCTATTTACCCGATCTCGCATCCGCTCAACATCCTCCTGAGTCCACGCATGGTCAATGATGATCCCCACGGCATCATGGGTGGCCTGGATGTAATTCCCAAAAGTAAATTGTCCTCTCAAAGCTGATAGGTAGCTTCCAATAGATCGTTGAGAAAAATCGTCCTCATCCAGCAATGCGACCAGATGGATTTCCTGCTCTGGGGTCAATCCATCAGGAAAAGCCCTTTTCAGAACATCAAAAGTGGGCTTCTGCACCTCGTCCAAACTCTCCCGAACCAGATCCACACTGAATAAGACCTCACTGGAAGCATCAAAACCAGCGAGACTTTCCAGCACTGGAGGGGCAATTTCGTCTCTCTCGATCTTGCGCTGATGAACTTGATGCACCAATTTCTGCAAGACCTGGAAAGACTGTAGATCCAGGGTCACTTCACCATGCTTCTGGATCTGATCCCTGAAGTGCAGGACCAGATCAGTGGCCGCTTTCTGCCCCACTCCCAGAACCTGCTCAGCCTGATCCGTGATTTGGTGGCTCAGGCAGGTGATGAAGCTCCAGGCCAGCGCATTTGCCTGCTGGATAGGCAGGACGACATGGATTTTCTGGTTCTCGAAAATGATGTGCATGTAGGTGCTCATGGGTGGCTCCAATAACAGCAGGTCATGAATCAAACCCGAACACACAGCGCAACTGGTCGTACGTCAGATCATGTTTGCTGGCAACAGTGATCAGCTCTGGAATGACCTCACTGTAAAAGTCTGCTGCTGGTTCCTGATACTCAGGGTAAAACTCAAAATATTCAATCAATTCCTGAAGGGTGACCCAGCTGAAGGTGTGTTCTCCGATCAGGAAGCCTTCTCTTTCGCCCCACCTGTTGGTACAGCCTTCAGGATACTGAACTTGCAGAAAATCGGGTTCAGCCCAGTGCAGATCCTGTGGTATTCCTCTTGGTTCCACCAGCAGTTCATAATTTTCCTGCCTGACATGAGCCAGCATGTTGAACAGGTCATAGTTTCTGGTGTCATAAAAAGGCTCACAGATCCACTCTCCGAGTTCACCCATCGAGCCTGCCATGCTGACGTTCAGATAGGCTTCTCTGGGAACAAGTTTCCAGATGATTTCCCATCCTTGAGCATTCTGAATTTGCACCAGAAAATGAATGTCAGTCGCCATTGTACTCCTCTTTCTGATCTCCAGCCCCTGCCAACCCCAGTTTGCTCTGCAACTCCTCAGACAGAGGATAAACCCGCTCCTGCTCATGGGGCCAGCCCCCCCCGCCTTTCTTGCAGTCTCTGGCTTCTGCCAGCAGGTGGGCCACAGGGGTCACATCTTCGATGCCCATAATCCACTCTTGAACGTAAAGCTGAACTGCTTCCCTGGACAGGCCCATCTGCAAAGACCGCACTCCAGCAATCGGATTCAGGCGGCAATCCCGTTCAGGGTCCCACTGGATGCGCACAGGACTGCTGGACACCTGGGCTTTCCAGGCTTCCTCGCTCCCATGCACCTCAGGGATGAAATGGGAGAGGGCAGCATGCTGAAGAGCCCATTCAAACCCTGCTCTGGTGATGTCGATGCCCAGCACCACTTCCTGGCCTGCTTTGCTGCCAAAACCAGACCGGTACATCATCCAGTTGAAAGACGGTTTGATCCAGGTCATGCGTTCCATCTTGAAGGGGGGAACAAAACGACCTGCCTCCAGTGCAGGCAAAGCAATTTCTGGACTGTACGCCTGATAGACCCTGATGGTGTTTTCGTTGTAAATGGCCCTGATTTCATATGTGTTCATGGTCAGAGTTTAGGGAGTGGCCTCTGGGCTGGCATCTGCAGATGGGCCTACGGGAAAGCTCAGCAGTTTGGCCTCTCTGTTGTCACATTTGGCATTTTTGCTTTAAAGCGTGACGTTGGAAAAATATTGTTCTGGTCAATAAAAAATGGAAAATCCTAAAAACGCAGCGTGACAAAGCCTGGCACTTCACCATAGACTGCAAAGTGGAGGAAAAGGGCTGAACTTTGTTCTGGAGGAAGAATTTTGCTGTGTCTCATGATAGAGGAGGTGGTTGGAGATGTGACATGCTGGGAATCCTGGCCTGTGCAAGACACGCCCTGAGCTTGTCACGTTTGGCCTTTTTGCCTTAAAGTGTGACAGAGGGAAAACCCTGCTCTGGTGAGGAAAATGCAAGAATCGATTCAAAAGCACTGTGACAACATCCAGAAGCTCAGCGACAGGCTGGAGCAACTTGGGGGTGTGCCGGACACCGTTGTACACAACAACGAGTGGCTTTACATGCTTCAGGAGGAGACCCGTCACAGCCTGTCCATTGAAGGTTACTTTGCGACAGAGCAGGAGTTGAAGCTGATCCTTTCAGGCAAAAAAACAGGTCCTGAGATCCTGAATTACTTCAGGATTGCCCAGAGCATGTACGATCTGGGCCTCCAGTACCACCAGGAGCAGGATTTGCGTCTGGATCTGGCCACCATTCGCCACATTCACAGCGAACTGTTTCGGGAGCTGACCCAGGATCGAGGCCAGTTCAGGCAGGGCAGGATCACCATTCTGGGTGCCAGGGTCAAGCCTCCAGAGTTTGATGTTGAGGAACATGTCAGGGCTTTTGTGCAGGTCACCAGACACCTGCTGGAGCAGGAGCCTTTGCTGCTGGCCCTTGCCAGATCACATGCCCTGTTTGAGAGCATCCATCCGTTCAGGGATGGCAATGGTCGAACTGGAAGAATCATTTTGAATTATCTGGCCGTTTCTAAAGGTTTGCCCCCTTTGATCATCAAAGGGACTGAGCAGGAAGCAAGAGACACTTATTACCATGCTCTGGAATCTGCAGATGTGGGCTTTCATGATGGTTTCCCTGTGCCGTCAAAGCAAAGCATTTTGCAGGCTCTGGATCTGGGCAACTGGGAACCCCTGGTGGAGTTGTTTGCCCAGGCCCTGACCCCTCAACTGCACACGCTGTTGGCTCTGGCTGTGGAAGCAAAAGAACCCCTGATGCCTCTGTCAGACCTGAGTGGGCTGCTGGATGTGAAGGTCAGCACCCTCAGGAAATGGGTGGAACGTGACCAGCTGGTGACCCTCAAGCGAAATGGCAAGCATTTCAGCCATCCTTTGCTGGTGATGTCCACCTCCGCGCCAAAACATGCCCCGGATAGACTTGACGAATAATGCATAACGGCATACACTGTTTATATCAGTCGCCGTTGGGCGATTTTTTTGTTTTGGTCCTCCTGATTCCTTGCAGGAGGATTTTTGCTGCAGAGGGGGCAGCAGGGCTGGACGGTGTCTGCCCGGACCCATGTAGAATTGGGGACATGAAAACCATTGCCAATCCATTGCTGCAAGACATGCACATCACATGGGACATGTACCAGCCCCGTTACCAGGAATTGCTGGACCGCGAGGTTGCGGCCCAGGACATCACCCAGTTTCTGGTGGACTGGGGAAGGCTGGAGAGCGAACTGGATGAAATCCGCACCATCCGGCAGCTGATCACCCACCTCAACACGGCAGATCAGGCTGCAGAGGCCAGCCACCTTGCCTACATCAGTGAGATCCAGCCGCATCGGGAAAGGGCCAGTGCTGCCCTGAAAGAGAAACTGCTGGGGCTGGACCACAGCGACCTTCCTGAAGATGCTGTGCGCATGCTGCTGCGGTTTCAGGCCGACCAGCGGGTGTTCTGTGAGGAGAACCTTCCTGTGCAGCAGCAACTGTCCGATCTGGAGCAGGAGTATGCCCGACTGAATGGCAGCCTGCGCGTGCACTTCAAGGGTGAGGACCTGCCCATGCGCAGAATCCTTCCTTTCCTGATGTCACCGGATCGGGACTTGCGGGAAGAGGCCTGGCGTGCCCTGCAGAAAACCCGCATGGATGCTGCGCCCCAACTGGACGACCTGTTCTTGAAGATGCTGAAACTGCGCCGTGAACTGGCCAGAAACGCCGGGTATGCCAGCTTCCGGGATTACATGTGGGACAGCTACCACCGCTTTGATTACACGCCCGAAGACTGCTTTCAATTCCACCAGACCATCTTGCAGGAGGTGGTTCCCCTCACCACAGAACTGCTGGAACAGCACCGCAAAGGGCTGGGTCTGGAGGTTCTGAAACCGTGGGACTTTGTGTGGTCGGCCCAGCTGGACCCGCAAAACCGCCCTCCCTTAAAGCCTTTTGAAACCACGGAGGAACTGGAGGAGAAAGCGCAGCAGGTCTTCTTCAACCTGCATCCCAGGCTGGGAGAGATCTTCAGGACCCTCCGTGAAGCGCAGGCCATGGACCTCGGAACCCGCGAGAACAAGATGTCTCAGGCGTACTGCACGGCCCTGCCCGTCCGAAAGCTGCCTTTCCTGTTCCAGAGTGTGGTGGGAACCGTCAATGACGTGATCACCACCGTCCACGAGTCAGGCCATGCCTTCCACCGGCACACCACCATGCGCACCCAGCGTTTCCCCTGGAACCACCGGGCCTCCACCGAGTTTGTCGAGATTCCCTCGATGGCCATGGAATTCCTGACCCTGGATCACCTGGGGGTGTTCTACAGCCCTCAGGAACTTGAGCGGGTCCGCCAGGAAACCACCAGCCGCAGTTTGCATGGCCTGCCCTGGATGTGCTTTCTGGATGCCTTCCAGCACTGGGTCTATGCAGAGGCACCACAAGAGGTCACCATTGACATGCTGGACCAGAAATGCACCGAGTTGCTTGCGCAATTCCAGCCGCTGCCGGACTGGGAGGGCTTTGAGGCAGACAGGGGCAAGGTCTGGCAGTACTTCCATGTTTTCTATGTTCCCTTTTATTACATCGAGTACGCCTTCTGTGGTCTGGGTGCCCTGCAGATGTGGCAAAACCAGCAGCGGGACCCCGACAGGACCCTGCAGCAGTACTTTGATGCCATCGAAGCAGGCAATTCCATTTCCGTCCCACAGCTGTATGAAAAAGCTGGCCTGAATTTTCGCTTTGATCCCCAGACCGTCAGAGACCTGATGAATTTCGTGCGCACCCAGCTGTAAGCCTCTTTTCCTGCTACACTGGTCTCACATGCAGAGACGAATACCTGCAACCCACTGAACCCCCTCCCGAAATGTCGGGTGGTTCAGTGTTGCTCCCTTTGGCTACCGAACTGTAGCTCAACGGTGAGAGCGGCCATCTTATAAGTGGCTGGTTGCGGGTTCAAATCCCGCCAGTTCGACCAGATTTTGATCATCCCAGAGCATTTTTCTGGGATGTTTTGTTGCAAAAAGGAAACCTGGAAGCTTGAGGTCCCGTATTTTAGACATGGTTGAATTGATTGAATTTCTGGTGTTTCTGCTCGAAGTGATTGTCACCCTGATTCGCTGGTTTTGGAAAATGCTGGTCTGGATCTGGGGTGGCCTGGTGTGGTTGCTGGGTCCTCTGGGTGCAGGTCTGGGTTTGACCAACCTGCTGCTTCTCCCCTGGTTTCACAGTGGCGCTTTTCTGCTGACCTGTGCTGTGGTGTGGATGGTCTGGATTTCGGCCCGTCAAATGCTGCTGCGACATGCAATCAGATGAGGAAGTTTGCACCCTCAGGATGGAAAGAAGCATTTGGGGAGGAGATCAGGTCAGCCCAGATTTCTGCGGCACGAGCCTGGTTTCGATTTGAACGGAAGGAGACTCCATATGGCTGAGTGGCATTTGCCAGTGTTGTCGTATCCTTTTCTGCTGCTGGCTGCGCTGGGTTTCCGCAAAGTCGGGCCCATCTGGGCACTCCTCCTGACAGTTTTTTTCACTTTTGTTGCCTACCAGTTGATCTTCATTTCTCCACTGCTGCCCATTTTCGCTGCTCCGCTGATTTTCCTGGCATTGGTGGGATTGCTGGCCTGTGTGATCCAATGGCTCATGCGCAGACCGGTCAGTCCCTGGGTGCTGGGACCGTCACTGGTCACCTGTGTTGTTGCTGGATGCACCCTGGTGCTGTACCCAATGTGGTGTTTTGAGAATGGCAGGAGGCTCATGGCATGGTGGTGTTGATTTTTGGATCAACGTGAATGGCTCCGGGAAAATGCAAGAACCAGAGCAGGGTCTGGTTTTTGTTGTTCCTGTGTGATTCAGGGAAGGCCTTGCAGCATCCCCACATGGTTCACGTACAGGGGCCGCACATCCCTGAAGGTGGTGATCCCGATGACATCGATGTGGTCGTAGCCATTCAGCAGACCCACGTGGTACCAGCGGCCTTTCTGCAGGTGGGCAGCATCAAAGGCAAAGGTGGGGGTGCCTTCTGGTGCATCCATGTTGATGGTGTTGACCAGACCATCATTGGGCCACCAGTTTTTGTCGATGCCCAGACTGGCATGGGTGTAGTTGCCAACCCCTGGTTTGAGCGGCCACACATGAGGGTAAGCGACAGGCATCAGGACTGGATTCATGGTCACTTTGGGATAGGCCCACCCTGAGATCAATCCTTTGCTGGTGGCATTGGCACTGTACGAAAAGTAATAGGTGCCGGGAGAGACTTTCACCCAGCTTCGCATGGCTGCGGCCCCTTCTGGAGAAAGATCATGGGAACTGATGTCGTTGCTGCTCCAGGCTTTGCTGCCTGTCACCCTGTTCCAGTAGGACTCGAAGCTCTCTCCAGGCTGGCGACGGATGCCCCACTGCTCCAGATCGAAGTCGTACAGGGTTTTGAAGGCGTCTACACTGCCTGCCAGGGCTCCGATGGCAAGCACCATCTCTTTGAGTTTTGGGAGGAAGCCCAGCAGCACATGGGCGGCACTGGACCCATTGTTGGGACTGGCAATGGTGGTGGCACTTTTCACCCACCCTGGCCTGGCACCGCCAAAAAAGCCCTGTTCCAGCATCTGCACGAGGGTCAGGGCGGTGGTCCCTCCCATGCTGTGCCCGATCAAGTGCACCGGATGCTGTGCGTCCCACTGAGGATAAAAACCAGAGTAGCACTTCCCGGTCACGAAGCGGGCATGTCCGTGGGTTCTGGCATGGTCCTCTCCGTAGTCCGCACAGCCCCCTTTGATCTGGTAATACAGTTCCACGGCACGGTCCCAGTTGCTGCTGACAGGCCCCATCGAAGCGGTGTAAGTGGGCACACCCTGTTTTCGAAGCACATCCTGAAGGTCGGTGAAGCCGCCCCAGTAATGAAACCCCAGCCCTTCATCCCGTCCGAATCCGAACAGGCCATGCACCAGCACCACAGGAACCGTAGAAGCTGCCTGCTTTTGCCACTGCCCTTCGGGCAGCAGATGGTCCAGGGGTGTGATTTCCATTGGGGCCACAGGTTCTGGTGGTGTGGGTGTCTGAAGGGTCTGGCCAGAAGAGATGGCAACTTCCGGGACACGCGTGCTGCAGGAGGCTGCAAGGAGTGCGAGTCCCACCAGGAGAGTGAATCTGTGCATGTTTCACCTCAAAAGTGGATCAGGTTTAATTTTGGAGTCGGTAAAAACGACTGTGACAGAAAATCGTGCCAGATGCAACTCAGGGATCTGCCTGAGGGATGGCCCGGATCACCCTGACGAATGGCGCCCAGTGCGACGCGGCGCTCAGGGCGAAGCGGGCCGCCCCGCAAGCCCGTAGTCAGAGCAAGAAGGCCGCCCCGCAAGCACATCTTTGTGTCAAGAAGCGGGCCTCCCAGTAAGAGCACAGTCAGAGCAAGAAGGCCGCGAAAGCAAGCACGGGGTTGGGACAAGAGAATGCATATCGGTATACAATATTCATAGCAGTCGCCCACAGAGGCGAATTTTTTGTTTTGACCCCTTATTGCTCTGCTGCCTGTTTTGCAGCTTCCTCAACGCCCAGAACCATCCGGTGCCGCTGGTAATGCAGGATGCGGCTGGCTTTTGTTCGCAGAGCCCCAAGATGCTCAGCAGGAGCCCCTGGGAGAATCAGGGCGTCGAGTTCTGCCAGAGCTGCAGGCTTCTGAAGGTCTGAGAGGGCACGAAGTTCCATCTGTTCCAGCAAACCCTCCAGATCGTAGTGGGTCAGGGCAGGCTGGTTCAGGGCAGCAGAAAATCCTTTGATATTGGTGAGTTTCGCCATGCCCTCCAGGTGTTCCTGGGCTGTTCCTCTGCTTCTGGCCCACTGGAGCAGCTGTGCTTTCCACGCTTGCAGAGCTGCATCTTCTGCCTGCAGGTTTATTGTCCGGCAAATCCGGGACCAGGTGGCCCGATCTGCCATGTCCTGAAAGACAGCCCTGGCTTCATGTGGCAGCTGGCGCAGCCCCTCAAACGCCTGCTCGGAAACCTGAGGAGATGCTGTTTCTGCTCCAGGCGCAACATCAGGAAAGGGTTCTGTGATCTCCCACTCCTGAGGGGAAAATGCATCTGGCAGAGCGCTCCCAGCCACTGGAAAGAAAGAGGTCACCTCCCCCAGATGCACACCAAGAACCAGAGGAGTGTGGGTGAATTTCACAGTGACCTTTCTGGGGGGGGTCCGACCCAGTGCCTGTGAAATCACCGTGCTGCTGGTCAGATGGTCGGTGGTGCAGATCAGGTACAGCCACTCCTCCTGAAGGGCAAAGGCATACGAGGTGCAAGAGGAAATCCGATTTTCCTGCACCGGATGATGGAGAAGGGTGCCCTCCGGGTGAAGGGTGAGCATCTCCTCGGGTCGCAGCAGAACACTCAAAGGCTGATCAGGAACAGGCATGATTCTCCATGGGAATGGCGTTGCTTTTTCAAGAGGCGAAAGCTGAACTTCTGGCTTTGGCCCTGAAGAATCAAGGGGTGCTGTTTCTGATCAGGTTGCGGACAATCACATTGATGGGAGACCGTCGCAAAACACCCTGCGTGTTGAACAGTTCGTACTGTTCCTGTCGCTCAAGCCAGACCCCCTCAGACACCCTGGGGTAAATGTAGGTCAGCCGCTCTCCTGCATGTTCGGCAGTGGGCTGGATGACTTTGCTCAGCAGCCAGCCTTCACTGCTGTAACGGCACTCTGAAAGCGGCAGGACAGGTCCTGGCTTTTGCTGTTTGAACTCCTGATAAAGATTGACCACCACAAAACCTCCAGCTTTGTGTGGAGACAGCGTGCTGCTGATCAGGACTTTGTCGATGGTGCTGATGACATCTTTGAAGGTGATGGTTTCACGAATCAGGGTTTTGAGTCCACTTCCCTCATGGGTGTAGTGTTCGGCACTGCTGATCATCCCGGTACCTCCCAGTTCTTTTCGAATGGGCTTGCCCTGTTCCCATACCAGGGTGAATTCAGGTTTGGGAAGCTGCTTCGGATCGGGCACTTCACCCGGGAAAAGGAAATCTTCAGCCATGCTCAGCAGGTTTCCCTCAGGACTGTAGGTGTACCAGACAATGCTTCTGGACCCCTCTGGATAAAGGCTCTGCTCTTGAGTGATCAGGCCCTCAGCATTCACCACAGCCACTGTTTTGGCCTGGACTTCTCCCTTTCCACCAGCATTCAAACGATGGTGTTCTCCAGTGATCTGCTGAACTCCAGCAGGATAACGACGGGCTTCTGGGCGTAAGGGACTGGAGTACAGGTCTTCTGGACAGGTTCTGGGCAGGAAAAATTGGGGGTGTTTTGTGCATGGCTTACAGAAACCGTTAGAACAACCAGAGCAAGACCAAACTTTTTCATCCAGACCATCATAAGGTCTGTGCCGACGGGGGAAAAGCAACCTTCTGGATAAGGGCTTCTGAATCATGTCAGTCATTCTTTTCAGCTGGAGGCGTGAAACGTTGAGGTGATGACCCTGCAGGATGCCTTCTTGCCAGGATCATTTTCTCATGGCATCTTGAAGCATGCAGATTCCATGGTCGGCCCATGTGCAGGCGTTACAGGAGGCCCAGCACTGGTGTTCGCAGCATTTGAAACCAGAACATCTGGCTGTCCCGACAGAAAAAGACATTATTGAGATTCACGTTCTGGACCACATCTATATCACGCATGCGACCCATCTGGAGAATTGTTTGAGGTCAGAGGTTCTGCATCCAGAGAATTATCCTGACGAATGGGATGATGCCCGAATGCATCCAGATGCAATTGTGCGACTGATTGAGAAACGTCATCACCTGTTGCCCCTCTCGGAGCATGGCCTGATCAGGGGACGAATCCTCTGTGTGGGTGAGGAAACCGATACTGCGATGGGAGAAGGGGTTCCTGCCTCTGATGGATTGATTGACAACAATTATTTGCCTCCCTGGGACAGCTGGTTTGCGTATCTCGCAGGGAATGAGCCTTCAAGTGGCATCCTGCTGGCCTGGATTCCTGAGCCTCTGGAACACAAGGTGCAGGCTGCTCTGGAAGTTGCCGCCACGCAACCCCTGATCTGGCTGGACCAGATCAACCAACCCCATCAGTGGGGAGGAAATCCAATGCAGGAGCGTCTCGCCCGGGAAGCTTATGTTGTTTTGATTGAACGCCACCAAGAATAAAACCCCAACCAGGGTTGGGGCAAGTCTGGGTCGGGTAAGGAAGTGAAGTTACCTCCACTCCCTCCCCTCAGAACCGGACGTGAGACTTTCACCTCATCCGGCTCAAGCAAATCACGGGGCCTCAATCAGAAGTTTTCTCGCAGAGAGCGGGGTATCCCGTTTGCTACTGCTGTGGATTTGCTGGTGACAGAGTTTGTGTACTAATCGGATGTTTTTCATGTCACTGCGTTCCTTCAGAGTCTTGTCCAGAATCATGTGATGTTCGTGGAGTTCTTCCCCATTGAGGAGACGATCCCCACACACCGGACACTTATAGTTTTGGGTTGCAGCCAACCGCTGCTGAAAGCGGTTTAATTGTGACACCTTTCTTTGCCTGATAGCCCAATAATCCTTGAGCTGGGCATTGTCGGGTGACGCGCTACCTTTAACCATGACATGTCGTTCGATGCCTATCCAACCAAACCGCAACAAGAAGTAAGGGCTGTATTTGAGTCCAAAGACCCATTTATCGCTACTCTTTTTGTTGCGTTTTCCAAAGTATTTGGCCATACGCCAACTTGTGGATTTATTTGGGTGAGTTCTGTTGACATACCGAATTGCACGGTAATTCATCCAGTGATCTAGATAACTGAATGCAGCAGAGGAAACACCAACTCGGAAGTAATTTGCCCAACCGCGCATGATGGGATTCAGCTTCATACAGACATCATCTGCGTCTTTTCCAGCCATATCAAGCCAGATTTTTCGCAGCTTGTCTTTAATTCGCAGAATCGTTTTCTTGCTTGGTTTGATAAGTACGCTTGATCCTTTCTTCCTTCGGTTGCTCGGGTATTCTCGAACATTGAAGCCGAGGAAGTCAAATCCAATGCTCAGGTGCGTAATCCGGGTCTTTTCCTCAGAAAGTTCCAGACCCCTTTTCGCTAGCCAGTTGCTCAGGATCTGTTTACTGGTTTCTGCGTCTTCCTGGGATTCACAGAACACGACAAAATCATCTGCATACCTTACTACTGACCTTGGGCCAAGAACCGCTTCCCTACCGGGACTACGCCTGATAGATAATGCAGATTCCATGCCGTGCAATGCAATATTTGCCAACAGGGGTGAAATCACTCCACCTTGCGGTGTCCCCGCTTCAGTGTCCTGAAATTTCCCATTCTCCATGACTCCAGCCTTAAGCCATTGTTTGACCAACTCGTGACCGGGTGTGTCTTTGATGGCGTTCAGCACAAAATCGTGATTAATGTTATCGAAGGCACCTTTGATGTCTGCGTCCACTACCCATTTTTTACGTCCTCTCCAGTTGGAGGTGATGTTATAAATGGCTGTGATCGCATCATGTGCGCTTCGTCCCGGCCTGAAACCGTAGCTACTGGCTTCAAACCGTGCTTCCCATTGAGGTTCCATTGCGTTTTTAACTTTGGCCTGGAGGCATCGGTCTAAGACGGTAGGAATCCCCAAAGGGCGTTGTTTCCCATTGGCCTTTGGTATGTACACCCTACGAGCGGGTTTGGCGCGCCAGGGTTCAGCAGTAGAAAGGAGGTCTACCAGTTTGCCCTTTTCTTTAGCAGTGGAAACCACCACTTTATCCACACCCGCTGTCTGTTTGCCAGCATTGATTTCCGTAACCCTCCGAACGCTTTGCAGCGTGTTAGATTGGCTGCGGAGCATCAACTTCTGTAGGTTCTTCACCTTGCGGTGATTACCTTCCTGTTCGGCCCTGAAGATTCGTCGTCTCAAGTTGCGAACATTCCGATTTACTGTCTGCCAGTCGGTAGTCAGCCAATCGGATTGCCCTTTGGTTTCGATTGCGTTTGATCGCATCTATCTGCCCCTCAGTGAACAACTCTTACTTGGGTCTTCAGGAGATTTACCTGTACCACGTCTGCACCCTTTCAGGTTGGGTATCTCCGCCTGGGCGGCCCTATCCAATCGGTTATCAGTTCAAGCACCTGACGGCTTCTGCTTCCCGTTGCCTTTCGGCCATCACAAACACAGGTTGTTTGCGTGTTTTCACATGGCGTTCGCTTCTTGGTACATCCTTTTCCCGCTAACCTGTCGGTCATCCTTACGGATTTCCTACCATTGCTGGGGGCTATCGGGGTTATCACGTTCCACGTCATAAAGATGCGACTGGGGAAGGTGCCTTCTCTACTCCGGGGTCTTGGTGTTCCCGTCATTCTCATTGAGGGAATGATTCGTCATGCAGAGTGTAGGTGCATGTTCTTTGACCCATCTACCGTATCAATCACATTCGGCAGGTCCCGCTAACGGAGCCTCAACGAAGATTCACTTTCGTTCACCATTCCAGTCTTTCCCTCGCCCGACTTCCTCTGTGATTAGATTCCATCTTGGGCTTTCTAATCTGCTTCGCACCCCTCCGTTACCAGAGACGCACTCAATTAGTGGGAATAGGTTTGAACACTAACCTAGAATCCGTTTCTTACCTCCTTCACGAATTCACTTTAATGACGCGACATCGTGTCGCACTACACCCAGGCAGATTCGAACTGCCGTACACCAGGAGAAAGCTGGTGGTCCTGACCGCTAGACGATGGGTGCATGTGTGAATGTCTTGATGCCTGATGAAATTGGTGATCTGGGAGGGATTCGAACCCCCGACCCCACGGTTCGTAGCCGTGTGCTCTGTCCAGCTGAGCCACCAGATCATGAATGAAAAAGCTCTTCCGGGAGGAATTGAACCTCCAACCTTCAGTTAACGGTAACCCCTGTCCTGCGGCCCACAACAGCAGGCAAGTGTCCGGAAAGGGTTGGGCTGGTGCTCTACCAGTTGAGCTACGGAAGAGAAAAAAGGATTTGTTTCTGGGTCTGCCAGCAGATGAAGAGGCTCTTTGCTTTCTGCCCTCGGCTCTCGGCCCTGGGCCCTCGGCGTTTACCCTGCTGCCTTCTGCCTTCCTGGCTCTCGGCCCTCGGTCCTCAGCCCTGGGCAATGTGGTGCGAGAAGGGGGACTTGAACCCCCACACCTTTCGGCTCTGGCTTCTGAGACCAGCGTGTCTACCGGATTCCACCATCCTCGCTCGTGCCCTGCATACGTTCAGAGCAAGAAAGATTTTAGCAGTGGCACCGGAGCACAGAATCTGTCGAATGGCACAGCCCTGTGTAGGTCGTGTTGCGGGGAACAGGAGTGAGGGGTCAGCCATCTGGCTTTCAGCATTCAGGAAAGGTTTACCTCTCCTGGATGTGGAGGGGCCTGGAGGAAGGTTCTGGCTGGGGCTGGTTTCTGTGTTCTTTCTTCCACAGCCTTTGCCACCACTTCGGTGTTTGAATTCTGGGCTGGGCATCCTGCTCAGGGGTGGGGGGTTCTCGCATCTCCAGGATGCCTCTGACAAACAGATAGGCGTACAGGTTGTGGTTCCCGTCCATGGTTCACGCTCCTTTGAAGAGGAGTGTAAGGGCTTCCGCAACGGGAAGGTCAAGCCCTTGCAGCACATCAGAGAACAGGGAAGGCCAGGAGAGAATCTCAGGACATGGGCAGGTTCAGGCTGGATAAGCTTGACGAATGGTGCATACTGGGATACACTATAAATATCAATCGGCCAAGTGCCGAATTTTTTGTTTTGGCCCCTGATCAGGGGCTTTTTGTTTTTGCACCTTCAGCAGGGGCAGGCTCTCAAGATTGCTGTTGAACCAGAAAGGGCCCATCAAAGCTGATGCTGGACTGTTCCATCACCATTTCTGAGGTCAGTCTATAAATGATGCCCAGCTGAAATCATTTGAAGCCTGAGAAAACACATGAAGAACATGGGAATTCATCTGGTTGGTTATTAGCACTGTGAGGAAAACAAAACATCATTTCTGACAATGTCATCAGGGACAGGCGGGCATAATGGAGTCAATCTTAGAACGGATTGCCGAGATCCGGGAAGGAGAAATAGACATGAGTGAACCCAATTATAAACCTGACGAGCATCATGACACCGACAAAGAATTCAAGCAGCAGGAAAACGCCCAGGGCGTCACCGGAAAAGTTCAGAAAGACCACCGTGGTGGTGGTGAAGGTGGCTCCAAAGGTGGCAACGTCGGTCCCAATACGGGGATCGGGGGTGGTCAGGGCACCAATGGTGGTGTCGGGACCAATGGAAGCCGCCAGGGCTCTTGAAACACTGATTTGCATCACCTGATGAAACCTGCTTCACAGATTTTGACCTGATGACACAACACACTGTTCCGTTTCACGCTTACTCCAGGAATCAGAAGAGGCCACCCCGTGCGAAGGGTGGCTTTCTTCTTTGCATTCTGGTTTTGCTGGACGCACAATCAAAGAAGAGGTTCTGGAGGCTGCATGTCTGGTCACCTTCTGGGAAACCGTACTCCTGATTTTGTGTGGAACATCAAATACCACGCAAAGTATGACCATTCTCGCGAAATTGTGCCGGGAGACCTTTATCCAGTCATCCGCAGAGATCCAGCGAACCCACATGAATTGGAAGCAGCCTTGATGCGCTGGGGCCTGGTGCCGCACTGGTGCACCCATCCTGCAGACATCCAGAAATACGGCTCAAAGACCCACAATGCACGCTCGGAAACGGCCCATGAACTCCCCACCTTCCGGGACAGTTTTCAGCGGAGACGCTGCCTGATCCAGATTTCAGGGTTTTACGAGTGGCGCAAGATTGAAAAGTTCCGGGAGAAACACCAGATCCTCAGCAGCACAGGCGGTCCCCTGATCCTTGCAGGTTTATGGGACCGTGCTTACATCGAAGATGAAACGCTGGATTCTTTCACCATCCTGACCTGCCCTCCCAATGCCCTGATGGATGAGGTGCACCACCGCATGCCTGTCATTCTGGGCCAGAAGGCCGCCAGAGACTGGATGGAGGGAAGGGGAGACCCTGCAGAACTGCTGCGGCCCTGTCCATCCCACTGGCTGGACATTCAACCTGCCGAGGAATAAAAAAACCCCGGAGGTGATCCGGGAACAATTGAAAGATCGCACACTCCTGAGCGGTCTTTTACAGGATAGGAGGTGCATATGAAAAACATCTGAAAGTGTTCTCAGGCCCCTTTGATAATGGGATGTCAAATTTCTCGCCTGGCAAGCAAATGTTATGAGTGTAACAGATTTGTAATTTATCTCATCATCCAGAAATTGCGAAAAAATGGCTCCAGACCCCTCAAGGCAGTGTTGATGAGATCAGGAAGCAGGCAACCTGAAAGTCCAGAAAGGTCAGCCAGACCCTCAAATGTAAAACGCCTGTTATTTTTTGCAAAAGCACCCCTTCAGGGCCACATCAGAGCGGTGCCTTAGTTTGAACTCAAGGACACAACATGATGACCCTGGTTCAACAGCACAACCTGCGCATTGCCGCGCAAGCCCGTGATTTCATCCTGGTGGTCACCCGCACGGGAGAACTGAAAAGCCTGCGCATCCGCGACATTCTGGACATCCGGCCCACCCATGAGATCGGGTGCTCGATGGTGTCTCACCTCTTCCAGACCTGTGATGGCCCGGTAGAGGAGAAGACCCTGATTCAGGAAGGAGCATCTGCGTTCTGGAACCGTTGCCTGCGGCTGCTTGATGCCGTACAACGCCAGGATGGAGACGAGATCAACCAGCATTTTGCCCCACGCGTTCACTGAGCAAAAACAGAATTCAAAAAACAGGGCACAAAAAAACAGAGCAACCGCAGTTGCTCTGTTCTCGAAGGAGTCTGGTGGTTCCTTCATTCTGGTCGAGGCGGCGAGATTTGAACTCACGACCCCTACCACCCCAAGGTAGTGCGCTACCAGGCTGCGCTACGCCTCGACACATGCCCAGATGGGCAGAAAGAATATTACTTGAAAAGTCTGGAACTTGCAAGCCCCCACGCAAGCTTACGCTGGATGATCTAGATGCATGCGTCAGAGACTTTATCCTGCGAGGATTTTGTTGGAAGCTTCCAGATGCATCTGAAGACCTGTCCCAGACCGAGCAACACCACCAGCAGCCCCAGAATCAGAGGCAACACCCCATAAAGCATCCTCTGGGTGCTTTCTCCTCTGTAAATATCACAGAGGAGGAAATACAGGAACACAGCAGCAAGGGCAAACAGGGCCGCCATTCCCCCAACCGCCCACAGTGCTCTGCGACGAAAGACAGGGAAAGCATCTGAGCCATTGATCAGGGCTTTTTTCCAGGCGTACAGGGGTCCGAGCAGCCACAGTTGCAGCAGGGCAACGGCCTGACAGGTCGCTGCCAGACCAGTGTCCATTCCTGGCGCATAAGCACACACCAGAAATCCCACCAGCAAGGCAGCAGTGCCATAACCCATCCAGAGCCGAACTTTAAGCAGTTTTTCAACGTCCGAAACCATCACTTCAATCCACAGAATGATCAACAGACGCAGGAACAGCAGGACCAGAAACAGGGTGGGGAGCAAGAGGCTTGCAGTCCAGGCAGGATAGGACACCTCCACCATCCAGAGGGCTTCTCCCAGGATGGCGATCAGGCTCAGGACCAGAAGCACCCTGAGCAGCACAAAAGGTGGAGCGGGAGTCATGGTGGTTTCACCTCTCTCCAGCATAGGGCCTTGTGCATTTGCCATCACAGACCTTGCGTGATAAACTACCTGACGCATTGCTGGCGCAACGCAGCATTGGCTCTCGAACCAGGTCAGGACCGGAAGGTAGCAGCCTTAAGGGATGCCCAGTGGGTGCCGTTGCTCACCGGCAATGCTTTTTTATGGTTTGAATGGAATGACTGGTCTGAGGATCTAGACCTGTGAATGTAAAGCAGAAGGCAGAAGGCAGAAAGCAGAAGGCACAAAAGCGTGAGCTTGCGCATCTGGAAAAGCCTTCTGCCTTTTGTCTTGCCTCTTACAACGTGCTCCCCAGGCGGCTGGGTCGCACTGAGGCGCTGCCTTTTGCCTTCTGCGCCACAGCGTCTTTTACTCTGGCCTTTAAGCTCAGTGTGAAATTCACCCTAGGGTTTTTCGCTGAACCCATGACATAATGCTATGCATGAGCATCATTCCATACGTCATCGAGCAAAGCGGCCGCGGCGAGCGCATGTACGACATCTATTCTCGCCTGCTGAAAGACAGAATCATTTTCCTCGGTACCCCCATCGATTCCCAGGTGGCCAATACCGTTGTGGCACAGCTGCTGTTGCTGGATGGCCAGAACCCTGAGCGTGAAATCCAGATCTACATCAACAGCCCAGGGGGAGAGGTGTACGCCGGTCTGGCGATCTATGACACCATGCAGTACATCAAGGCTCCGGTGTCCACCATCTGCGTGGGGATCGCCATGAGCATGGGTTCTGTGATCCTGATGGCCGGAGACAAGGGCCGCCGCAAGGCCCTGCCCCACTCCCGCATCATGATTCACGCGGGCTCTGCAGGCTTCAGGGGCAGTGTGCCTGACCTCCAGGTGCAGGCCCAGGAAGTCATGGCCCTGCAGGACATCCTGGTGGGGATGTACAATAAGCACACGGACAAGAGTGACGAGCAGATCCGCAGGGATTTGCAGCGTGACTTCTTCATGACCCCCCAGCAGGCGCTGGAGTACGGGTTAATTGACGAGGTGGTCCAACCGACCCCTAAAGGTGAGATGCAATAATGGCTGACCGTTGTAGTTTCTGTGGGCGTGCATACCCACAGATCGCCCATCTGATCGAATCCCCCACCCGCAACGCATTCATCTGCAATGAATGTGTCGAGCGGGCGCATGAAATTCTGGGCACCCAGAAAGTCAAACATGGAGATTTTGAACTCTCCGACCTGCCGAGTCCCAAAGAAATCAAGGCTTACCTCGATGAATTTGTGATCGGGCAGGACGAAGCCAAACGTGCCCTGGCAGTGGCTGTGGTCAGCCACTACCAGCGTCTCAAGCACCCCGAGGCCGGTCTGGGCAAGAGCAACATCCTCCTCATTGGCCCCACCGGGACCGGCAAGACCCTGCTGGCCCAGTCTCTCGCAGAGATGCTGGAAGTGCCTTTCGCCATTGCAGACGCCACCACCCTCACCGAGGCGGGTTACGTCGGTGACGACGTGGAGAACGTGATTGTGCGCCTCCTGCAGTCTGCCGATTACGATGTGGCCGCTGCAGAGCGGGGCATCATCTACATCGACGAGATCGACAAGATTGCCCGCAAGTCTGAAAGCACCTCCATCACCCGCGATGTGTCCGGTGAAGGTGTGCAGCAGGCCCTGCTGAAGATCATCGAAGGGACCACCAGCCAGGTGCCCCCCCAGGGCGGACGCAAGCACCCCCATCAGGAGCTCATTCAGGTGAACACCCGCAACATCCTGTTCATCTGCGGTGGGGCGTTTGATGGCCTGGAAGATCTGGCCCGCCAGCGCAGCAACAAGCGTTCTCTGGGCTTTGGTCGCGTGGTCAAAGGCGATAAGGAACTCGAAGACCTGCGCTTCGAGCCTGATGACCTCGTCAAATTCGGTCTGATCCCCGAGTTTGTGGGCCGTCTGCCCCTGACTGTGCAACTGCAGGAACTCGATGAGGAAGCCCTGGTGCGCATCCTCACCGAACCCAATGGGGCGATCATCAAGCAGTACCAGTCCCTGTTTGAGTTTCAGGGGGTGCACCTGACCTTCAAGGATGAGACCCTGAAGGAAGTGGCCCGCCGTGCCCTGAGCCGCAAGACGGGTGCCCGTGGTCTGCGTGCCGTCATGGAAAAGGCCATGACCGACCTGCTGTTCGAACTGCCGATGCCCGGCCTGACCGACATCGAGTTCGGACCCGAGCACATCGATAACCCTCTGGGTGCCATTCCGGATTACCTGAAGAGCGCTTAACCCGCTTTCGAAAGGAAAACCCCACCTGAATTTGTGCAGGTGGGGTTTTCTTTGCAGAGATCAGAAGAAAGGTGTGTTACCTGTTCACTGAGCTCATGTCTGGATAACGCAGACCTGCAGCAATGTCTTTTGGTGCGATCTGGTCCAGTTCAGAGAGTTCTTCTGAAGTGAGATGAACATTCAGGCTGCCGAGGTTGTCCTGCAGGTATTTGACCCGTTTGGTGCCAGGGATGGGCACGATGTCCTGTCCCTGAGCCAGCACCCACGCCAGGGCCACCTGTGCGGGCGTGGCATTTTTGGCTGCAGCAAACTCCTCGATCTTCTTCACCAGTTCGAGGTTCTTGTAGAAGTTCTCGCCCTGGAAACGGGGGTTGTGCTTGCGGAAGTCATCTGCTGGAATGTCGTCTGGGGTCTGGAAGGCTCCAGTGAGAAAGCCCCGTCCCAGTGGGCTGTAGGCCACCAGACCCACGCCCAGTTCTCTGAGGGTTGCCAGCAGGCCATCTTCGGGATCTCTGGTCCACAGGGAATACTCACTCTGCACTGCGGTGATGGGGTGCACTTTGTGGGCACGCCTGAGGGTTTCTGCGCTCACCTCAGAGAGGCCAATGTGACCGACCAGACCGGCTTTGACCAGATCGGCCATCGCGCCGACGGTGTCCTCAATGGGGGTGTTCGCATCAACCCGGTGCAGGTAGTACAGGTCGATGAAATCGGTCTGCAGGCGTTTCAGGCTGCCTTCAATGGCCTGTCTCACGTATTCGGGTTTGCCATTGATGCCGTTCCACTGGGTTTTGCTGCGCATGATGCCAAATTTGGTGGCCAGGACCACCCTGTCCCGTTTGCCCTGCAGGTAGCGCCCGAGCAGTTCTTCATTGGTGTGAGGCCCATACATGTCGGCGGTGTCTAAAAAGTTGATGCCGTGGTCCAGTGCGTGATCCAGTGTGCGGAAGGATTCGGCGTCATCAGTTGCGCCGTAGAAGTCTGACATGCCCATGCAGCCCAGTCCGAGGGCACTGACCTGAAGTTGTCCCAGTTTGCGCTGTTCCATGTTGTTCTCCTTTGGTGTCCAGCCTGTGAAAGTTGGTGGTTCGTGAAAAGTCAGTTGCTGGTCTTGCGGTACAGATCAATCTTGTATTCGATGGCTTTCAGGGCGTCTTGCAGTGCGGCGATCTGTTGCAGCACCTGCTGGTGGTGGTTTTCGAGCATCATCAGGCGGTCAACGCGGGTGTGGTCCCCCTGCCTGAGAAGTTCAATGTACAGGCGCATGTCCTGAATGCCCATGCCGGTCGTGCGCAGTTTGCCCAGGAAGGTCAGCCGTCCGATGTCCATCTCGGTGTAACGGCGGTGACCGCTGGGGTTGCGGTCCACCGGGTCAAGGAGCCCGGCCCGTTCGTAATACCTGAGGGTGTGTTTTGAGAATCCGGTGATGCGGGTGACATCGTCGATGCTGTAATCCATTCTGGGCTCCTTGAATGGCTTCTTGAGAATCGGGTGCGAGTGGAGTTTGGAAAGAGGTTGGAGGGCCTTTGAGAATTTCGGTGCTGCGGTGCAGCGCTGCACATCCCCACTGTAGAAGTTAGAGTGCGCTCTAAGTCAAGAGGTGGGGCTGGGTCCAGAGCAAAAGCAGAAGGCAGTGGGCTTTTCGCCTTCTGCCTTCTGCGTTCTGCTGTTTTAAACGTTTGCAGTTTCTGCAGTCTGAACCGTCAGTTTCACTTCGATGTTGCCCCGGGTGGCGTTGCTGTAAGGGCAGATCTGGTGGGCTTTTTCAACCAGTTCATGGGCCACGGTTTCATTGAGACCGGGCAGGTGGATCTGCAGCTCCACAGCCAGACTGAACGCGCCACTGTCCTGTTTGCCCAGACCCACCAGGGCGGTCAGGGTGCTGGATCTGGGCAGGGGCACTTTGCTCTGAAAGGCGATCCTTTGCAGTGCGCTCTGGAAACAGGCGGCGTATCCGGCTGCGAAGAGTTCTTCAGGGTTGGTGACCTCTCCACCTTTGCCCCCGAGGGCACTGGGGGTGCCGAGTTGCAGTTTGAGGTTGCCATCTCTGGTGCGGACCACACCTTCGCGTCCGCCTTCAACTGTTGCCTGTGCAGTGTAAAGCAATTTCATGGGCATATTTTTACTGAGTTCAATTTTGGGAACAGCGACCAATGCACGGTGCTTTTCTCACAGTTCGGCAGGCCTTGGCAAGCTGAGGGCTCGCTCAAGGGTGTTTTAAGAGAAGCTAAAGCCTTTCTGGGCCTGCGTATCTTTGAACACATTCTTCAGGGTGTTACAGTCTGAGGTGATCCGACAGCAGCGCACCGAGATGTGTGCTGGTCTACATTTACGTCCATCTTTCATGATCACAGGAGGCCCACAGGCTTCCTGACAGGAGCACCATGCTGACCAAACGTACCCTGGGATGTGTTGCCCTGGCCCTTCTGCTTGGGGCCTGCGGGACCCAGACCCTTCCTCCAACCTCAGATCTGCCTTTGCCCAAAGTCACCACCGGAGAGAAAAAGGCTCCGGTTCTGGAAGTGGACCCTGCCTCTGCAGTGCCCCAGAAATACATTGTGGTGCTGAAAAAACCCGAAGCAGGGGTGGCTTCGCAGGGCATCAGCAAACTCACCCGCGAAGGGATTGTTCAGAAACTGGGCATTGCACAGCTGGGACGTCAGGTGGAGAAGGTCTACACCGATGCCCTCTACGGCTTCAGTGCGAAACTGAGTGCTGAACAGCTTGAGGCGCTGTCCCGCAATCCCCAGGTGTCTTACATCCAGCCTGTGCAAAGGGTTCACAAGCAGGCCACCCAGTCGAGTCCTCCTTCCTGGGGTCTGGACCGCATTGACCAGCGGGACTTGCCCCTGAACAACAGTTACACCTATGCCACCGATGGCTCTGGTGTGACGGCCTACGTGGTGGACACCGGAATCCAGGTCTCTCACAGCAACTTCGGCGGGCGGGCCAGTGTCGGGATTGATACGGTGGGCGATGGCAAGAATGGCATCGATTGCGATGGTCACGGAACCCACGTTGCAGGCATCATTGGCAGCAACAGCTATGGGGTGGCCAAAGCAGTCAAACTGGTCTCGGTGCGGGTGCTGGACTGTGAGGGTTCGGGCACCATGGATGGGGTCATCCAGGGCATCGACTGGGTGGTCAAGAATGCCAGAAAACCTGCAGTGGTGAACATCAGTCTGGGCTCTGAAGCAGATGCTGCCCTCGATCAGGCGGTCAAGAATGCCATTCAGTCCGGCCTGACGGTGGTGCTCGCTTCAGGCAACCAGAACGAGAACGCCTGCAATTACAGCCCGGCCCGTGTTCCTGAAGCCATCACGGTGGGGGCCACCGACTCAGGAGACAAGCGCACGTATTTCTCCAATTATGGCAGCTGTGTGGACCTGTTTGCTCCTGGCCTGGACATCACCTCCACCGTGCTGAACAACAAAACAGATTCTTACAGTGGCACCAGCATGGCCAGTCCCCATGTGAGTGGTGCTGCTGCGCTTTATCTGGCCAGCAACACCTCTGCAACCCCTGCCCAGGTGACTGCGGCCCTTCTGGGAAACACCACCCCCAACAAGGTGCTTGATCCCCAGGGCACCCCCAACAAACTGCTGTACATCGGAAACAGTCCGGTGACCACCACCCCACCTCCAACCAACACTGGTCCCTGCTCTGGAGCAAACTGCACCACCTACACGGGCAAATTCAATGCTGCTGGAGAGTACTACTTCCCCCCGGCCAATGATTACTTCGAGTATGGGGGCGGCACCCTGAAAGCCTGGCTGAAAGGTCCTTCTGGCACCGATTTTGATCTGTACCTGTACAAGTGGAACGGTTCGGACTGGGATGTGGTTGGCCTATCAGAAAGCCCCACCAGTGAAGAGAGCATCACCTACACCGCCACCAGCGGGTATTACATCTGGCTGGTCACGTCCTACCAGGGCACAGGCTCTTACACCTTCTGGATGCAGAAATAACAGCAAAATCCCACCATGCATACAGCAGAGGCCTCCGGGCCTCTTTTTTGATGTGCATTCAGGTGGGTCAAGATGCCTGGATCAGCATTTCTGCCAGTTGAGGACGAGCCAGCGGTCCGCCCCTACAAGTCCCCGCGACCACCCTCCCTGACCATCGTCCAGATGGCGGATGGGAGAAAATACTTAAACGTTTAATAATTAATCCATGAACGATTGGAGGAAGCCATGTTTTTGATCTGGATTCTGGCGGTGGTGGCAGGTGCCCTGATGCCCCTGCAACTGCTGGTGAATTCCACCCTGGCGCACGCTTCAGGGTCCTCCCTGTTTGCAGCGATGGTCTCCATGACCGGAGGGACCCTGATCCTCTTTCTGACCGGACGGGCCAGAGGCTTTTCGGTGGCCACCATCCGCAGCGCACCTCCCGGGATCTGGCTGGGCGGGTTCTGGGGCAGCATCTACATCCTGACCAGCATCATTGTCACCCAGAACCTCGGGACCGCCTGGACGGTGGTGCTGCTGATCACCACCCAGACGGTGCTCAGCCTCCTGATTGACCACTTCGGGGCTTTTGGGCTCCCCCGCAAGCCTTTTGACCTGAGGCGGGCAGTGGCCGCTGTGCTGCTGATTGCTGCCGTGTACCTGAAAGGACTCCAATGATTGTTCTGGGCATTGTCGCTGGAATGGCCGCATGGCTGGGCCTGATGTTCAACGTGCGCTTCACGCAGTTTCACGGGAACCGCTGGCACACCACTTTTCTGAATTTCCTGCTGGGCACCATCTGCACTGGACTGGTGTTCCTGTTCAGCCGTCCTGAGCAGGTTCCAGGTGGCCCATGGTGGTCTTATCTGGGGGGGCTGGTGGGCATCGGGTTTGTGATTGCCGGGGTGATTTTCACGCCGAAACTGGGGGGAACAGGCTGGCTTGTGGCCAGTGTGCTGGGTCAGGTGATCATGTCGCAGGTGCTGGACGCTCTGGTGCTGGGCAGGCATGTGTCGCTGTACCAGATCCTGTCCGGTATCCTGCTGATTGTGGCCATGTGGCTCCTCATGGAGAAGAAAAATGGAACATAGTGTTCAGAGAATTGAAGCCGAATGGCGTGCAAAGCATCCCGAATTGCCCCTAGATGAGATCCTCACCCTGATTGCCCTGCACCGCACCAGCCAGAAACTGTTGAAAGACCACGACCAGTTTCTGGCCGGCTTTGGCCTGAACTTTGCAGCTGCAGATGTGCTCCTCAGCCTGTACCGCTCTGCACCGCCAGAAGGGCTCACGCTGGCAAAACTGGCCTCCGTGATGGCTGTGACGGCTCCTGCCATGACGGCAAGGGTGGACAGGCTCATGGAATCTGGCTGGATCACCAAGGACAGTGATCCGGAGGACCGCAGGGCCTTCAAAATCCGCCTGACCCCTGAGGGGGTGGCCCTGGTGCAGAAGATGTTCCCCCTGCACATCCAGGACAAACAGAAAACCTTTGAGCGTTTCACCAGAGAGGAAATTCAGACTTTGAGAGAGCTGCTGGTTCGACTGCTGGGGGAATGAGTCAATTCTGGCGCTGCACTTGCCGGACCCTGCCATGCTGCTGCTCCAGATGGTCCCTGACCGCATGGGCCACCTCATTGGTGAGGGGAGAGGGCAGATTTTTGGGGTCAACCCACAGGATTTCCGCAATTTCAGTGGGGTCTGGATTGAAGTTCATGGAAGCAGGCACCTCTGCCAGAAACACGTACACGTCCCGGTCGGGTTTGTTCTTGCCTGTCGTGCGGTAAAGGCCAATCAAGCACTGGATCTGGACTTCGATGCCCAGTTCTTCTCGCACTTCGCGGAGCGTGGCATCCAGTACAGCCTCTCCAGATTCAACGGCCCCTCCAGGAAAAGACCATCTTCTCTGTCCATAGTTGTGCCTGACCAGCAGGATCTGGGCCTGTGGGTTGATCATCATCACGCCTGCAGCCTGAGGGGTCATGGTTTGCAGTGTGCCACAGCCACAGGTGTGAAATCTGCTTGACAAATGACCAGCGGTCATTAATCATGAAGGGGATCAGAGATGCGAAGAGCCAGAAGCGACACCCAGAAAGAAAACCGCCGACTCCAGATTCTGGACAGCGCACTCGAACTGTGGCACACCACCCCGTACACCGACATCACCATGCAGATGGTGGCAAAATCCAGCGACCTCGCCAAGGGCACCCTGTACCTGTACTTCCAGAGCAAAGAAGAACTTTTTCTGGAGATCCTCAAAACCAAACTGCAAGACTGGTTCACAGAATTGCAGGTGGCCTTCCAGCCGCCTTTCACTCCCCAGCAGATGGTGCAGGTCCTGAGTGACAGCCTGCAGAACAGGGACGACATGCTGCGCCTGCTCAGCATGCTGTCAGGCGTGCTGGAGGCCGGGGTCACTGTCGAAGCTGGACTGAACTTCAAGATGTGGCTCAACACAGAGCTGTCCAAACTGGGAACTTTGCTGGAGGCTGCCCTGCCTGTTCACAATGGCGTGCAGGTCCTGATGCACCTGTATGGCACCATCATGGGGCTGTACCAGACCTCCAACATACCGCAGGCCCTGCAGGAGGCCTTGCAGACCAACCCTGAGTTGCAATGCCTGCTGGTCGATTTTCACCGTGAACTGAAAGTGGCTGCTCTGGCCCTGGTTCGCGGTCACCTGCAGCCTGCCTGATTTCTGGTCAGAATTGTTACATTCTGCGTGCAAGTTCCGTAAAATGGAACAGATGCATAAACTCCTTCTGATGTCCTGCACCCTGTTCCTGATGGCTTGCAGCAGCTCATCTCCATCCACCAATCCCCCTCCAGGCTCAGCAGGCCCTCTGCTCTGGTCCAGCCCGCAAACCTGGGGGGGCAAGGTTCCTGGAACAGGAGACACTGTTACCATCCCGAAAGACAAAACCATTCTGCTGGATGTCTCTCCTCCTGCACTCAGAGGCCTGACGGTAGAGGGAACCCTGTCTTTTGACCCCAGAGCACACGTCACCCTCAGGACCGATTATGTGATGGTGCACGGCAAACTCCAGGCGGGCACAGAAGCACAGCCCATCACGGGCAAGGCAGAGATTGTGCTGACCAGCAACAACCTCTCGGACAACATCCACAGCATGGGGGCCAAGGTGCTGGGCCTGATGGGGGGCACCCTCGACCTGCACGGTTCCCCTCAGGTCAAAACCTGGACCCGCCTGTCTGCCACAGCAACAGCAGGCAGCAGCACCATCACCGTGAAAGATGCCCTGGATTGGAAGGTGGGAGATGAGATCATCATCACCTCCAGCAGTTTCTACAACCCCTACAGTCCCAAACCGCAGACTGAACGCCGCCAGATCACCAAAATCTCAGGCCAGACCCTCACCCTCAGTCAGCCGCTGTCTTTTGCCCACTGGGGAACCACCGCCAGTGGGGTTCAGGAGCAGGCTGAAGTGGGTCTGCTGAGCCACAACGTGGTGGTGCGCAGCGATGAAGCCATCCTGGACACCGGAACGGTGGCAGGCAGCAAGCAGATCGGCGGGCACCTGATGGCCATGAGCGGTTCAACCGTGCACATCAACGGAGTGGAATTCCGGGACATGGGACAGCGCAGTGTTTTTGGACGCTACCCCATTCATTTTCACCAGCTTGCCGCAGGGGGTGCAGGCTCCTACGTGAAGAACAGCAGCATCTGGCGCACCTACAACCGCTGCGTGGTCATTCACGGCACCCACAAGCTCCTGATCGAGAACAACGTGATGTACAACGCCACAGGGCACTGCGTCTACTTCGAAGAAGGCAGTGAGACAGGAAACACGGTCAAGAACAACCTGGTGGCCTACGTCAAAGCCCTGAAAGACACGGCCCGCCTGATTCCCACAGATGACCGTCCCTCGGCGTACTGGGTGACCCGGCCCAGCAACACCCTGACCGGCAACAGTGCCAGCGAAGCGCACATCGGGTACTGGTATGCCCTGCCCGAGAAACCCCTTCCCTTTGGCCGGGGCACACAGGATGTGTCCTGGATGGACAGTGTTTATCCGAGGCGGGAATTTCTGGGCGGATTTGATGGCAATGTTTCACACTCTGCCTGGCAGGGCCTTTTTGTGGACACCAGCCTCAGCAGCACGCTTTGTGCCAGCACAGCCTCCAGAAACACCTGCAAGGACCACTCGAACCTCAGCAGCATGGGGACCAGCACCAGTTATTACGCCCCCAGAACGGTCCCTGCCAGAGACATTGAGACAGACAAGAAAACCAACATGCCTGTTCCTGCCCGATTCCAGAACTTCACCGCTTACAAACACCAGAATCAGGCAGTGTGGTTCCGTGGAGGGTACCTGGAGTTGCTGAACCCTGTTCTGGCAGACAACGTGATCGGGGCCATTTTCGCATCCAGTCGGGCCTACCTGACCGGAGGGCTTTTCATTGGCAAGACCGAAAACACCCTTGGCAATGCCACTGAACAGGAACCCCGCACAGGCTTCCAGTTCTATGACGGCCCGGTTGGGGTCAGGAATTCCACCTTCAAAAACTACACCGGAGAGCGCAGTGCGGCACTGGGTTACCTCAGGCACACCAGCTTCAACCTCTCCGGGCAGAATTACGCCTCCAAACTGACTTTTGAGAACAGCAACCGGGTGTACCTGGACACCCCTCCAGCCCCCAATTTCAACAACACCGAAGATCCCCACGATGGTTACCGGGGCGCAGTGTTCTACGATCAGGACGGCAGTGTGACCGGAGTCGCAAACCGCCATGTCACCGCAAACACCCCTTTCCTGACCGGAAGCAAATGCAATTTGCAGGCCGCATGGAACGCTTACGTGTGTGACAGCACCTACCTGAACCTGTCGGTCAATGTGCTGGACGCCACCGAAGTCTCCAACCCCACAGCTGCATTCACCGTGGAACGGAACGATGGGCAGAGCATTGCTCTGTGGGGGGTGCCCAATGGCACCAGCAAGGCAGCAGACACCTTCCAGACCCGCATCATCGCCACACCAGGGGGAAATGCGCCCCTGTACAGCTACACCCTCGGGAGCGGCACAGGCAAAATTCCAGGCAAGGTGCTGGTTTCCGTCACCGTGGATGGTCTTCCCACCGACAACCAGTTTGTGAACATCTCCGCTGTCCCTGGAACCACAGGAGCCTGGGCAGAACTGATCATTCCTGTCTCTGGACCCGTTTATGTGTACAGAACCTGGTGGTTTGATGAAAACTCCGGGGCAGGTCTCCCCAAAGTGAGTGCGCTGTCAGACCTCTACCAGAACAAGGGCACCGTTTACTACCAGGATGCTCAGGGCATTCATGTGGTGCTTGCCATTCCAGACCCTCTAAAAAGTCGATATGTGAGCGTCCATGTCTGCCAGACCAGAAAGTGCAGCTGAGAACCAGACCTGCTTTTGATGAATGATTTCTGAAGAAAGCGGTGATCGAGAGCACCACAAGTTCTGAAGATTCCTCATTAAGATTTAAGTGGGCGTGCATCAAACTACCCCGCGCCCACAAAAACACGAGCAGGAGCGGACACGCTCCTGCTCTCGTTTTTGAGAACGGTCTGACCTGTCAGGTGCTTTCCAGATTGCGGGGGCGGCGTTTCTGGTAACGCCCGGTGCGAATCTCCTGGATGTACTCCTTCACGAAAGGCATGTCGCTGCGCTCTGCACAGGCGATTTCCTCCTCCCGATCGTAGATCACCCGGGCAAAACCCATGGTGAAGCCAGAACGCTCAAATTCCAGGGTCAGGTAGGTGGCCAGTACACTGTCCAGCGGATTGCCCACCGAACCGGTGTTGATCAGGGGACGGCCTTCCACATCCACCAGCAAAGCCTCGTGCACATCTGCGTACACCACGGCGTCCGCAAATTCACTCAGGCCACGCTCGGGCTGTGGGTAGAACATTTCCCGCTGCTCGGGCAGGCTGGAGTGGGGGTACACCCGGTGGAAGACCCCTTTGGCACTGGCATGCACGAAACGCCACAGCAGGTTCCCGAAGGTTTCTTCAATGGCAAAAGGCAGGTTGGCGAGGTAGCTCACCTGGCCAGGGGAGAGCTGAGAACGGGGCCAGATGTCCTGTGGCCTGTGGCTGGCTCCGGCCACCCGGGCATCCCAGTTGCCCATGATGACCCGGTCTGCAGTGTCCGAGACCCACTCCACCACTTCTCTTGGGCGGGGGCCTTTTCCCACCAGATCACCCAGGACCCAGATTTCGCTCATCCCCCGCCGTTTGATGTCCTCATGGACAGCCAGAGTCGCTGTCAGGTTAGCGTGAAGATCTGCGATCACGGCGAGTTTCATGCGTACAAGTTTACCTTAAATCCGGGAACCCTTAGCGCTCCATGCACGTAACATCAGGTATGAAATCTTCACATGCCACTTTTTATGTCAGCCTTTCACTTGCACTTGTCAGCTTTGCACAGGCCGCCGACACCATCCGCATGACGGCAAAACCGGGCACCACACTGACTGGAACTTTTCAGAGCAACACCCAGATTCTGGACATGAAAGCCAGTGTGTCTCCGCAACCAGGCAAAAAAGTCAGCAAGGAAGAACTGGAACAGTACAAAAACACCTTTGCCAATGTGCCCAAAAACCTCCCAAACACCACCCAGTCTTTTCCTGCAACCCTGAAGGTGCTGGCCACAAAGCCCGATGGCAGCACACCAGTGCAGATGAAGATGCAAATTCCCATGGGGCAGGAAGGCAAGAACTCCACAATCACCATCAACACCTTCTACAGCAAAAATGGCAAGATCAGCATGAAACTGGAGCCCTCCAAGGACCCCATGCTGCAAAAGATCATGCAGGGACTCACCGATTCCCTCCTGAACAACAAAGAGAGCCAGCTCTTCTATCAAAAGGCCTGGAATGTAGGAGAAAGTGTCACCCAGACGGTCTCCATGCCGTTTGACCAGTTCACAGGTGGAGCTCCAGTGAAGTTCTCTGGGGATTTCAAGGTCACCACCAAAACCACCTACAAGGGCAAAAATGCTGCCGGAGAGTTTGTCTTTCAGAGCACCAGCACTGCAAAAAACAGTGTGCTGAAAGCCACCGATGCCAAAGGACGCATGGTCATGCAGATGAACATCGCCAGCCTCTCTGGAACCAGTGAAACCCGCATTCGACCTGATGGTTTGCCGGGTTACAGCAAAACCAACCAGACCATGAAAATGACCATGACCCTGAACACCCCCGAGATGCCGGTGCAGGTGAAAACCGACACCAGCCTCAAGATCGAACAGGTGCAGACATGGAAGCAGAAGTAAGTGTCTCAATCGAGAATTTAGCGTTCCTTGACCAATGCCATGTTCAGCGCTTTTTGTGCTGAACATTTTCAGTTTTGCTGCAATGTCTTTTTTCAGCGAATGCTAGCCTGAGGCATGCTTCAGGCTTTTCAGGACGTGTGGCGCAGCCCCTGGACGCGGGTTGCCGTATTTGTTTTGCTGGTTTACGTGCTCTGGGGATGGCTGCACACGCTGGCCTCTGTGCTGATCATGGTCTCTCTGGCGTACCTGATGGCCTACCTGTTCAATCCACTGCTGGATGTGCTGCAGAAACGCGGGGTGAGGCGTGGGATGGGCATCCTGATGGTGCTGTGCATCCTGGCGGGAATGGTTGCGCTGCTGGTCTTCATGCTGGTGGCGGTTTTTCAGCAGCTCACCGAATTTGTGGGTCGCCTCCCCGAGATTCTGCAATCGGGCAATGAGCTGGTGCAGTCCACCCTGCGCCGCATTCGGGGCATGAGCGATGTGCCGATGGTGCAGCAGTACACCCGCGAACTCTCCACCCTCTGGAAGGACAATGTGGCGGCCCTGTCCCAGAATGGTCTGAAATACCTGCAAGGGCTCTTGCAGCAATCAGGATCACTGGTGGTCAGTTTCACCAGCACGTTGGTGCAGGTCATTTTCACGGTGATCCTCTCCATTTATTTCATGGCGGATTACCAGCGCATCAACCAGTCTCTGGTGCGTTTCTTTCCTGAACGCTGGCAGCCCCGGATTCGCTCCCTCAGCGAGCAGTTCGGCACCGCAGTGGGAGGCTACCTGCGCGGACAGTTCACCATTGCCCTGCTGGAAGGCACCCTGATCTGGATTGGGCTGGCCCTGAGTGGGGTGCCCAATGCACTTACCCTGGGATTCATTGCAGGCCTCTTCGGGATGGTGCCCTACCTGGGGGTGATTGTTTCCATTGTCCCTGCACTGCTGCTGGCCCTGTCGGTGGGCTGGACGCAGGTGGGACTGGTGATTGTGGTGTTTGTGATCGCCAACCAGATTGAAGGAAACCTGCTGTCCCCCTGGGTGCTGGGCCGCACCACCAACCTGCACCCCCTCACCGTGCTGATCAGTTTGCTGGTTGGGGTGGAACTGATGGGCATCTGGGGCACCCTGCTTGCTGTTCCGCTGGCCGCCCTGCTGAAGTTGCTGCTGCAAAATTACTATTATCCCAGCCGCCTCTACCGCTCGGTGGATGTGAAGATCCTTCCTGCCGAAAACCAGAACCTGTGATCTGGCTTGGCGTTCCTGAAGACATGTAGTACAACAAAAGCATGAAGAAAATGCTGCTGATCACCCTCAGCCTCGGGCTTGTTGGAGTTGCCCAGGCCCAGACCACCCTCCAGATGACCGCTCCTGCTGGAACAAAACTCACGGGCACCGTCCAGAGCAACACCACCATCACTGGACTGACGGCGGACGTGCAGCCAAAACCCAATGTGCGCCTCACCTCCCAGGCCCTTGCAGACTACCGCAAATCCTTCTCCGGCCTGGGGTCCATCCCTCCGGTCAACCAGACCATCCCTGCGGCTCTGGAGGTCCTGCCTGCCCGTGCAGATGGAGGCATCCCCGTTCAGACGAACATGGACATCCCTCTGGGCGAGGGCAAAGAACCGCTGAAATTCCTGAGCCGTGCCATCCATTACCCCGATGGTCGGATCAGCATGGAATTCGATGAGGTCAGTGATCCCACCTTCCAGAAATTGCTGGGAGGGATGAAGGACCTGGTGAACAGCCCGGAAACCCAGGCCATCTACACCCGCGCCTGGACCCCCGGAGAGACCGTCAAGCAGGACATCACCCTGCCTTTTGAGCAATTTGTGGGAGGCCTTCCCTACCAACTCACTGGAAATTTCACCATGACCTCCAGCACCTCCTATGTGCAGCGCGGGGCCCAGGACGAGTACATCTTCCAGGTGAATGGCACTTCAGGCCTCAATGAAATCCGTGCCCTGGATGAAGAAGGCCGCATTGTCATGAAAATCTTCATGGACAAAGTCAACATCACTGGAGAAACCCGCATCCGCAAAGATGGGCTCCCCATGCTGCAACGCACCAACCAGAGCATGAAAATGACCCTGATCATGAACCTGCCCAACCTCCCGGTGATTGTGAAAACCAGCATGAACTTATCTGTGCAGCAGAACATCAGCTGGCAATAAAGGCTGTTTGTGCATGTGAACCTGAAACCCTCAACAAAAAGAACCCGAGCTCAGGCTCGGGTTCTTTCAGGCATCCCTGACTTTAGTGGGCAGTGATGACGAGTTTGACAGGAATGGACACGTCGTGGTGGGCTTTGTAGCTCACTTCGTACTCGCCGGTTTCCTTGATGGCTTTGGGCATCACAAACTTGTGGCGGTCCAGGCTCTTGCCGGTCTGGGCGTTCACAGCCTCGGCCACGTCACTGTTGGTGACTGCACCGTAGATCTTGCCTTCGCCTGCCTTGACGTGCAGGGTGACGGACAGATCCTTGAGTTCCTCGGCAAGCTTCTCGGCTTCAGACTTCAGAGCAGCGAGTTGCTTCTCCTTGGACTTGATGCGGGCTTCCAGGGTCTTCATGTTGCTTGCGGTGGCAGGCAGAGCAAGGCCCTGGGGAACCAGGAAGTTGCGAGCGTAGCCAGCTTTGACGTTGACCACTTCACCGGCTTTGCCCAGTTTGGCCTGGGGTTCCAGCAGAATGACCTTGACGCTGCTCATTTGCGCACCAGCTTCTCGGTGTAGGGGATCAGGGCCAGCTGGCGGGCAATCTTGATGGTGCCAGACAGACGGCGCTGGTTCTTGGCGCTCAGGCCGGTGCGGCGACGGGGCAGGATTTTGCCGGTGTCGCTCACGAAACGGCGGAGCATTTTGACATCTTTGTAGTCCGTGATTTCCAGCTCACCGATGGCAAAGGGATCAACCTTTGGCTTACGGGGACGCTTGGGTCCTTTTGGACGGGGTTTCTTCTCGGTCATGTTGGGTCCTCATGGGCCATCCAGTGGGCTGCCTGGGAACATTGAAGAGATTCGCATCTTTTCGCTGTTCTGGTCAGGCTGGGCAGAGCCCACCCTGACCGGATGACTTCTTAGAAGGGAAGATCTTCTTCCTCTGGTGGAAAATTATCCAAGCCTTCATCAATATCCAAGCTTCTCGATTGGGTCCCTGCTGCTTTCGCTGCGTTGCCTGCATTCCCATAGGCTTTCTGGGCTGCGGGCTGGGTGGTTCCGACTGCACCAGATGGAGCCGGACCTCGAGTTAAAGCTTCGACGCGAGTCGCTTCTACTTTTGTAGAGTTGCGTTTCTGTCCATCACGGTCGGTCCAGGTTTCGTTCTTGATGCGACCGTGAACGAGCACCGAATCCCCTTTGTCCAGGTTGGCCACCAGCTCGGCGAGTTCTCGCCAGGCGTTGATGTCCAGCCAGTGCGTCTTTTCCTGCCAGTTTCCGTCCCGGCCCTTCCAGGATTCACTGACTGCGATGGAAAAACCCACCACAGCGTCACCACTGGGGGTGTACCTCAGTTCGGGTTTCCGACCAAGGTTGCCGACCAGAACAGCCTCATTGAGGGCATTCTGCAGACGGAAGCCACCGCCACTGTCCCGCACCAGGTCCGACTCAGGACGGGAAACCCCATCCACGCGCAGTGCCTTGATGCTGATCATGCTGCGTTTCTGCCCACTGGCAGCGTCATCCCAGCTGCGCTGTTCCATGCTTCCCTCGACGGCCACAGCGCTGCCAGCTTTGAACTGTTCAGCGGCGGTTTCGGCGGGTTTGCCCATCAGTCCCACCCGGTGGTACCAGGGGAGGCTGCGGGTCTGGCCGTCAGATCCTAAAACCTGATCTTCGCCAGCAATGGTCAGATCGCAAACGGGGGTGCCGTTGGGGGTGTAACGCAGTTCGGGGTCGCGAGCGAGTGCTCCAACAAAAAAGACGTGATTCATTCCTCGAGCCATTTGTGTTCTCCTTCGTTCTTGTTCACAGCTTATGGATTTGCTTACTTACTCTGTCACATAGCCCGAGCTTTTGGGATTCGGGAAAACCCTTCTGGGAACGCACTTTCACTTCTTAACAAAGTGGGGTGAATTCCCCAAAAGCGTCAAAAATTTACGCCTTTTTGGTTTTCCACTCGGGACGGTCCTTCACGAGCACCACACGGCGGACGTGGTCGCGCAGGCGCAGAACGTCACCAATGGTGGTGAGGGGGTTGCCGCTGGCCTTGATGGTGTAGTACACGTAGTACCCTTCGCGGTCCTTCTGGATGGGGTAGGCGAGGCGGCGGTTGCCGATTTCGTCCATTTTGACGATTTCAGCTCCGGCGTTCTTGACGGTGGCCTCCACGTACTCTTTCTCGGTCAGGACCTGCTCACTGCTCAGGTTGGGGTTCAGGATCAGGTTGAGATCATACTGGGTCATGTTGCACCTCCTTTCTTGCGGGAAACCGCAAGACACAAGTATACCAAAAATCTGGCAGCTTGGAAGGGTCTGATGCGGCGCAGCTGAATACGATTATAACATAATTGAGGGTGGGATGTTGTGTGGGTTGTGGGAAAGGGGCAGAAGGCAAAAGGCCAAGGCAGAAGGCTGAACTGCTTAAGCTGAGGCTTTCCTGGCCTTCTGCCTTCGGCTCACTTGTATCAAAAACCACGCTTGCAACGCACCCTACAGAAGTTTGATAAACTGACACCATGCCAACAGTCCTGGTCGTGGATGATGAAGCGTCCATCCTGCAACTGATTAAAATGACCCTGGAACGGGCCGGGTATGAAGTGATGACGGCCAGCAGTGCCTTCGCTGCCCTGGAACTCCTGCGCAATCAGGTGCCAGACATCATCGTTTCAGATCTGGCGATGCCCTCCATGAACGGTCTCAGCTTCCTGCAAGTGGTGCGGGAAGAGATGAAAATCACCCATGTTCCCTTTGTGTTTCTCTCCAGCCATGCGGAAATCCAGCACATCCGCGCCGGGCTGGGCAGCGGGGCAGACGATTACCTGGCCAAACCCTTTGACCGCCAGGAACTTCTGGACGCCATTGAATTGCGCCTCAAACGGGTGCAGGAATTCAAGGCCTCACCAGAGCCCAGCGTGCTCATGCAGATCTACGCCCTCAACAAGTCGGTGGTGATGTACCAGAAGGAAGTGGTGACCTGGGCCTCCAGAAAAGCCTGTGAGCTGTTCTACTTCCTGCTGGAAAAAGGTCAGGTGTCCAGCTGGGAAGCTGCAGAGGCCCTGTGGCCTGAAAAAGACGAGGAACGGGCCAGCAGCCTGTTTCACACCACCCTGCACCGCCTCAGGAAATCCCTGTACCCCGAGGTGATTGCCACCAACAACCGCAGGTATTTCATTGACCCCAAACTGTCCCTGGAATACGACGTCCGCAATTACATTCAGCTGGCCCAGAAGGCCCTGTCCAACGCACAGAACTTTGACCTGCTGCAGCAGGCCGTGAACACCTACGGCACTTTCCTCCCTGACTTTGACTCGGACTGGTGCGCAGACCGCCGGGCAGAACTGATGGAAATGCAGCTCAGGCTTCTGCTCAGCCTTGCAGAGGGGTACGAACAGGGTTCTCAACTTCGTCTCGCTGCAAACGCCTACCAGCAGACGGTTCAGCTTGATCCCCTGCAGGACAGTGCATGGGATGGTCTGGCCCGCACCCTCACCTCCCTGAAAGATCCGCACGCTCCCAGAGCAGCAAAACGCGAACCCTGGTGGGCCACCAGTGACTTTTGATTAAGATTAAGATGTGTTCATGCGCTTCTGTGCAATCTGAAGTGCCGAGCCATTAGCATGGGTGACAGTATGGTAGGCATGGTCTTCTTTACCCTAGCAACATTGATCGGACTGGGCGTTCCGTCCCTTCCGGACGGCACCCAGATTCTGATCACAAGCCAGGAGGGCGCCACGTCTATCGCACGCGGAGAAGTTCAGGACTTCACGCTGACCCTCAACACCGCGAACAACAAAACGCTCCCTGGTGGAACTGCAGTCAAGATGCTGATCGTGACCCCGCAGCCCAACCAGGTGAAAAAAGGCTTTGAGGGCCTCACCACGAACGACGGCAAGGACATCCTGCTCGACCTCGGGACAGGACGCGGCAGTTTTCGTAAAATATTGAGTGAGAACTACAAAATCCGCCTGAAATTCGAATGACCCGAACATCACACCCTGACCTGAAGGAGAAGCGCAGATGGAAAAACGCATCCTGATCATTGAGGACAATCCTGACATCACCAACATCGTCACCTACGAGTTGGAGCGTTCAGGATACCAGGTTCTGGCTGCTCCCGACGGGGTCAGCGGACTCACCATGGCAAGAGAACAGAATCCCGATCTGGTGATTCTGGATCTGGGCCTTCCTGATTTTGATGGGGCCGAGATCGCCCGTCGTCTACGCAAGACCAGCAGTGTGCCGATCATCATCCTGACGGCACTTGACGCTGTGGACCGCAAGGTCAACCTGCTGGAAGCTGGAGCAGACGACTACCTCACCAAACCCTTCCATGCCGATGAACTGATTGCCCGCGTTCGCGTGCAGCTCAGGCACCAGCAACAGGGCGAAGTGATTGCCATTGGCAAACTGGAGATCCACCCACAGAAGCGGCTGTGCCAGTACGCTGGTCAGGAAGTGCGCCTCTCTCCCAAAGAATTTGATCTGCTGGCCTTCCTTGCCCGCCAGCCTGGACGTGTGTATTCCCGTGAGGAAATCGAGCGTGAAGTGTGGAACGGCGAACTGCCCTCCAACAGCAATGTGGTGGACGTGCACATGGCCAACATGCGTGCCAAACTGCGTGACCTCGATGGTTACGGCCTGATCCGCACGGTTCGTGGCATCGGCTATGCCCTGAAAACCCCCTGAGCGATAGCAACAATGCGCTCTCCATTGACCCAGAGCCATCTTCTGCACCTGCATTCCTGCAGGTGCCTTTTTTGAATCAGGTGAATCACACATCCATGCTGAGCATCCGCGCAAGAAACATTCTGCTGGTCAGTGCCCTCACTTTGCTGGTGATTCTGGTGGGCACCAGTGCCGCCTACATCGCCATGTTTTACGGCCTCAAGACTCAGGAGGCCACCCAGCTTCAGCAGGACGCCGAACTGATCAGTCAGGTGTACCAGAGTGGCCTGTCTGGACGCCAGACGGGCGGATTGCTGGTGGATGTGTATGATCCCGAGAGTGGGGACCGCATCTACCAGAGCGACATTCCAGCCCTCACCCTGTCTGATTTGCAGCAGAAAAATGAGCCCGTGCTGCAACGAAGTTATGCAGGCCGCAATTACCTGATTGCTTTGCAACCCACTGAATTTGCCGGAGCCGATTTCACGCTGGCGGTGCGCAAGGACATCACCTACCTGCAAACCGTTGCCAGAGATGCCCTCACGGTGCTTGCAGGCGTGGTGCTCGGGATGCTGATCATTTCCATTGCTGCCGTGTACGTGGTGACCCGCACTGCACTGGCTCCTCTGGTGGATGTGTCACGCCAGACCCGCGCCATCAACGAGAACAACCTCAAGCCCATCGAATACCAGGGGGCAGACGATGAACTGGGTTTGCTGGTGGGGACCCTCAACCGGACCCTCAACCGCCTCGGGGAAGCCATTCACCAGCAAAAGGTCCTGCTTGCAGAGGCCAGTCACGAACTGCGCACCCCCCTCACCGCCATCAGCGGATACCTGCGACGCGCAGAACGCGAGGTTCCAGAAGAGCAGAAGCAATACATCCGGGATGCGGCCCGCGTCTCGGAAAGCATGACCCGACTGGTGAACGACCTCCTGCAACTGTCCAGAGGGGAAATTCAGCAGTCCTACACCCCTCACTTCATTGAACTCGATGAGCAACTGCAGGACCTCTCCAGAGATTTTCCCGGGCTGGAAGTGGAAACCAGTGGCATTCTGGAACTGATTGGTGACCCTGAGCGCCTGATGCAGGTGTGGCGCAACCTGGTCAGCAATGCTGTCCGGGCCTCAGGAGACATCCAGAAGGTCCACATTGCGGCGACCCGCATCAAGGACACCCTGAGGGTGGAGGTCATTGACCACGGACCTGGAATCACCGACGAGGAAAAAGAAAAAATCTTCCAGAAGTTCTACCGGGGCAAGCACTCCGGCAGCAGCGGACTGGGCCTGACCATCGTGGCGCAGATCATCCGCATGCACCAGGGAAACATTCAGGTGCTGGACACCCCCGGAGGAGGGGCCACCTTCCGGGTGGAACTGCCTGCACTGGAAGAGGAGTAAGAGAGGACCAATGCAGGGGCGGGCCGATGGCTCGCCCTTCACCTTTCGTCTTGACCCCATCCAAAATCGGATGGTTTTCAACCCTGCAGGGCTTTAAGCTGGGACCATGTCCAGTGACCTTCAGCAGTACGAAGCCCTGAGACGGCACGATTTGCAGGACGTTTTGATCGGGGTGAGGTACCTCCTGGTCTACTACACCCCTGAGCAGTTGCGCCTGCTGCCCAGTCCAGAAGATCTGGTGTTTTTCAGGTCGGTGGCAGAGGCAGAAGGTGCAGGGTATCGGCCCATCCCGGAGTCTTTGCACCTGACCGAACGCATTGCGGAATTGCTGCTGGCGGAGCCTGAACTCACGGTGCAGGGACTGGCTGAACGCCTCGATCAGACGGCCCATCAGGTGATCCGGGCGTTCAAGAAGCACACCGGAATGACCCCGAAGCAGTTTGCCCAGTTGCAGAAGCTGGAAAGGTTCAGGGAAATGCTCTCTGAAGGCCAGAGCATCACCCGCAGCCTGTATGACGCTGGATTCGAATCCCTGCGTGCCCTGTACGAACGCAGCAGCGGATTTCTGGGAATGCAGCCGAGAGTCTACCAGCAGGGAGGAAAAGACATGACCATCGCTTATGAGACTTTTGAGACCCCTTTTGGCCTGATGCTGCTTGCTGTGACGGATCTGGGGGTGTGCAGCCTGCAATTCGGCACCTTTGAGGACCTGCTTGCTGATCTGCGCCAGGAATACCCGAAAGCGACCCTGATCGAGGACGCCTCCCGCACGGCACTTTACCGGGAAGCTGTTCTGGCCTACCTGAGGGGAGAGACCCAGACTGTGGAGGTTGCCCTGGATGTGCGGGGAACAGACTTCCAGTGGAAAGTCTGGCAGGCTTTGCGACGAATTCCTTTTGGCGAAACCCGTTCTTACGCACAGCTTGCTTCTCTGATTGGTGAACCCAAAGCGGTGCGTGCAGTGGCTGGAGCCTGCGCCAGCAACCGCCTGGCCCTGATTGTTCCATGCCACCGCATTGTGCGGGGGGATGGTTCGCTCAGCGGTTACCGCTGGGGTCCAGACCGCAAAAGGGAGATTCTGGACTGGGAAAAGCGGTAAACAGGGTGCAGGCTTACCTCTGGCTGATTCTGCTTTCTGCCCTGTGGGGGTTCTCCTTCATTTTCATGCGGGTGGCGGTGCCTTCATTTGGCCCCATCTTGCTGATTGAACTGAGAACCCTGATTGCTGCCCTGACCCTGTTTCCCATTCTGGCCCTCCTGAAGAGGAACATCAAAGCAGGACTGCCCCTGAAGCCCCTGTGGATCACGGGAATTTTCAATTCAGCGTTGCCCTTTGTGATGATTTCTGTGGCCACCAAGTACGTTCCTGCCAGTGTTGCAGCCGTACTCAATGCCACCACGCCCCTCTTCAGCCTGCTGGTTGCAGTGCTGCTGTACCGGCAGCAGATGAACAGCAAAAATGTGCTGGGGGTCCTGCTCGGCCTCACCGGGGTGGCCGCCCTGTTCGGACTGGGTGCCCTGACCATCACCCCTCAAGTGCTGCTGGCCTGCCTGTGTTCCCTCATTGCTGCTGCCTCTTATGGCTTCGCAGGAAACTACGCCAGACATGCCTTAAAGCAGGCTGCTCCACTGGTGACCTCCACCTACAGCCAGTTTTTTGCTGCCCTGGCCCTGCTGCCCCTGGTGCCTTTTGTGCTGCCCGACCAGACGCCTCCGGTGAATGCCAGTGTCAGTGTGCTGGCCCTCGGGGTGGTCTGCACAGGCCTTGCGTACCTGATCTACTTCAAGCTGATCCGTGAGGCAGGGGCCGTGTTCACCTCCACCGTGACCTTTCTGGCTCCGGCGTTCAGTGTGCTGTGGGGTGGCCTCCTGCTGGGAGAACACCTGACCCTGGGTCTGGCTGTGGGTTTTGTTTTGATTGTGCTCAGTGTGCGCCTGATCAACGCCAGATGATCAGCTCTGGCTTCTGCGGCTGGCACACTCGGGGCAGATGCCGTGAAACTCCAGCCGGACTTCCTGCAGCTCAAAACCCGCAGGGAGGGCTGCCAGAGCTTTTTTGAGCTCACGCATGTGGGGAGAGAAGACATCCAGAATCTTGCCGCAACATTTGCAGACAGCGTGGTGGTGGTCTTCCTTGCGGGCATCGTAACGGGTGACGTCTCCAGCGCTGTGGATCTTCACCAGATAACCATCGTCTGCGAGGGCTTCCAGTGAGCGGTACACGGTTCCCAGGCTGATGTTGGGCATCACCTGCTTGACCTGTGCATACACCCATGAGGCATCCGGATGCACATCGGTGCTTTGCACCACATCCAGAATGGCCTGACGCTGCCGGGTGAAACGAACCACTCCCATAACGGTCCCATTCTACAGCGTGGAGCGGGATGGAAGCAAAATGTGGGTTACTATTTTTGCCGAGAGCCGAGAGCCCAGGGCCGAGGGCAAACACAAAAACTGATGCTAAAGCTTGCAACTCAAAAGCCTGGGTTGAAGATAGACAGGGACAGATTGCTCATCGACTTGACAGGTTGGCAGGTCGTTTGCAAAGAATCACGATGCTCTCGGCTCTCGACAGAAACCCTTAAATGTTTTTAACTGTAAACTGAAAACTGTATACTGGTCACTGAATGGAAGACACCCTCAAACTCTCTGAACTCCTGCAATACACCAGCCTGATGGTCCAGCGCACCTTTTCGGGTTTTGTGTGGGTGCAGGCCGAGATTGCCTCGATGTCGGACCGCAGGCACCTGTATCTGGAACTCATCGAGATGGATGGGGCAGAGGAGGTGGCGAAGTGCCGCGCTTCCCTGTGGGCCAGAGACCGCTACCGGGTGGAGAACAAATTCAAGGCCGTGACAGGGCAGGCCCTTCAGGCCGGTCTGGAAGTGATGTTGAAGGCGAATGTGGAGTTTCACCCCAGATACGGCTTCAGCCTGAACATTCTGGACATTGCCCCGGCTTTCACGGTGGGGCAGTTGCAGATCAAGCTGGACCGCATCCGGGACAGACTTCAGAAACTTGGCGTCTGGGATCTGCAATCGCGCCTGTTGTTCCCGGAGGTGCTTTCCAAAGTTCTGGTGGTGACCCCTGAAGATGCAGCAAGCCTGGGAGACTTCCAGGAACGCATTGAAGTGCTGGGTGAGCATGGCGTGTGTGAATTCCGCTACATGACAGCCACCTTTCAGGGAAAGCAGGCGGTGCCTTCTTTGCTCAGGGTGCTGATTGAAGCCCAGCAGATGCGCTCAGAGTGGGACTGGCAGGTGCTGGTGCTGCTCAGGGGAGGGGGGTCGGTCACGGACCTGCACTGGCTCAGCGATGAGACCCTCACCCGCACCATCTGCGAATACCCCATGCCTGTGGTCACCGGAATCGGGCACACCCGTGACCAGACCCTGCTTGATGAAGTATCGGCCCTGAGCCTGGGCACCCCATCCAAGGTGGCCCAGTGGGTGCTCGATCAGGCCCTCAGGGCACCCTTAGAAGCGCTGGAGCATTACCACACCATCCTCAGGTGTGCAAAAGAACGGCTGGGACAGTACACCCTGGCTCTGGACAGCATGCACCGCAGATTGACCACTGAAGCCAGAGAAGTCCTGCAGGAGCGCAAACACCTGCTGGAACAGCAGATGCTGCAGGTGATCCACGCCGATCCCCAGAGCACCCTGCAAAGGGGATATGCCCTGGCCTTCTCAGGAAAAGAGCGCATTCCCAGCCGGGACCAGGCCCTGCAACACAACACGTTCACCCTGCGTTTTCAGGACGGAGACCTGGAGGTCAAACATGAGCTTTGAAAGCGATTTTTTTACACTGAAGCGCATCTCTGAGATGCTGGACAACCCTGAGCTTCCCCTCGATGATCTGGTGGTGCTGCTGCGGGAAGCCACCGAAGCCTACACCTCCTGCAAATCCCACCTGGATGCAGCGCAGGAGGCTCTGGCGGCCCTGGAGGGAGCAGGGGAGTAAAGGCCGAGGGCCAGGGGCCGAGAGCCGAGGGCAAATCAGCATGCGAATGCAGTTGCTTTGTTATGCAAAGGCCATGTAATGGTCTGGTGATCCAGAAAACTGCTGACAATGGGGCGTGTCAGCAGACCGCTCTTACACCATTTGATTGACAGCATCGACACAAGAATTTACGTTGATCTCGGCTCTCGGCCCCATCACGCATCAAACATGGTCAGGGCATCCTGATCCAGGGTGTCCTGAATCCATTGTCTCAGGCTGCTGCGAAGTGCCTCTGGGCTTTCGTTGCGGTGCATCTGTTTGAGGTGTTGCAGTGCTGAAGGTGCACCTCGCCCGACAAATTCCCTCAGGATCACTTCCAGCCGGAACCACAGGCTGTGCAGTTCAGCGTTGCGGCGCTGCTGCTGGTAGGTTCTGAAGGCCGCCATGATGTTGGGTGGGAGTGGATGGGGCACGTCGAGCACGTGATAATTGCCCTCTGAGATCTGGGGAGGAGGGAGCAGTGCGTCTCCATCGACCCACAGGCAAGGGTGCAGGGTGCTGGTTTCTTGCAGGACGCATCCGGTGAACACCTCCTGATACAGTCCGAGATGCAGGACCTGCCAGTCCTGTTCGGGTCTGGAGCGGGCATTTCCGTGGATCAGGGCGACCACGGCGCGGGCATGTTCCACAGGGATCTGATAGCCCGAAAAAACCACATCGCTGGCCTGGTAGATCATCTCCAGTGCCGCTACTGCATCCTTCTGTTCCCAATGGGCGATGAGCAGTTCACCTTGCACAAAAAGCAAGAAGGCCCGACCTTCTTTGCTGCAAAGGGCGGCTGTCATTTTGTGGTCCTCGATCAGGGGAAAAAGGTCCTGGATCAATTGATCCACGGTGATTTCCACACCCAGAGGCTGGTTTTTGGGCAGCTGGGCAAAGACTTTTTCCTGGATCTCCGGGGTGACTTTCATGCCAGTTTCCTTGGGGAGAAGTACAGCAGGACACTCATTCCGGTCAGCCAGACGATCTCGTAGAGGGTGTGGGTCAAAGGAGACCAGTCACCGATGATTCCAATGATGCGGCCCACATTCACCAGGGTCAGGGCAATGCTGACCACCTGCACCTGCTTGCCAATCCTGCCCCCTCCAATCAGAAAACTCTGCAGCAGGTAAAGCACAAAGACCAGCATGATGATGGCATGAATCAGGATGTTTAGAAACGGCATTTTGGTGACATAGGTGGTGAACAGATAAACCGTTACAGAACTGATCACGGCAGCAATGCCAATCAGCAGGGCAAAGCGCCCATTCGGGTACAACCCCTGTTGTTCCATGATGTAGGGCAGGCTGAAAGAGCCCATCATGATGCTGATGGTGGCCAGCAGGAAGATGTAATCGCTGCTGGGGTCCAGCACCCCGGTCAGGTTCAGGTATTGTTTGCCGGGCAACAGCATGAGGTCTCCCACCGTCACCAGCAACACCCCCCAGCTGAGGCCCAGGAAAGGCGTTTTCAGGGCCTTGGGTGCCTGCTGGTAGAACGTGTTGAGTGCTGCTGCTCCGAGTGCGTCACTGAGCAGCACAGGCAACAGTCTCCAGGGGTTCTGGGGATCAATGGTGATCAGGACAAGCCACCCAATCCAGAAGAGCCCCATGAAGGTCAACCGCTGTGGGAGAGGGGTTCTCAGGAGCATGCTGGAATCAGTCTAACACAAGCTTTTAATCGTTCCGATGTCAGCCAGGGGTCTCTTGAGTTTGAACCCCGACTTGTGCTAGCATAGGGGCTTGAGTCCCCTTTTTGAAAAGGGGTGTTCTGGGAGGCACAAAAAATGTTTGCAATTGTCCAAAGCGGCGGCAAGCAGTACCGCGTGAGTGAGGGGGATGTGATCCGCGTTGAGCGCGTGAACGCAGACGCCGGCACCACCGTTGAACTGCCTGTGCTGCTCCTGCAAGGCGAAAACACCCTGGTGGGTGAAGGCGTTCAAGGCAAGCTCGTGAAGGCCGAAGTGGTCGCTCACGGTCTGAGCAAGAAAATCTATGTCCGCAAGTACAAGAGCGGCATTCAATACCGTCGCCGTAACGGTCACCGTCAGCAGTTCACCACGCTGAAAATCACGGCGCTCGGGTAAGAGGTAACAGGCCATGGCACACAAAAAAGGTGTAGGTTCCTCTAAAAACGGACGTGACAGCAACCCCAAATACCTCGGCGTCAAGAAATTTGGCGGCGAAGTGGTGCTTGCGGGCAACATCCTGGTTCGCCAGCGTGGCACCAAGTTCAAGGCTGGCAACGGCGTGGGCATGGGCCGCGATCACACCCTGTTCGCTCTGCAAGACGGCATTGTGACCTTTGCTGACAAAGGCACCAAGGGCCGCTTCATCAGCGTGCAGGCCCAGGTTGCTGCTGCAGACTGAATCTCAAACCAGGGTGAGGGCCAGGTCAAAACTGGCCCTCACTTTTGTCATGTGACTCACGCACAAAAGCGGGAAACTCAGGTCATGCAGAAGCTTTTGGTGACGTTCATTCTGACAGCCTCCCTGGCGCAGGCACAGGAGTTTAACAGCATCCGCATGGTTTCGGACCAGCAGGTGTGGGGCTTCACCCGTGGAGGGGCTTACTTCTCCGAAGATGCTGCCCAGACCTGGAAACAGGTGACTCCGGCTTTCACCGAGCAGGTGACTGCCCTGCAAGGCTTTGCGCTGGACGCAAAACATGCCTGGCTCACCGGGCAGGGAGATGGCAAGGTGCTGCTGGCCTTCACGCAGGATGCCGGGCAGAACTGGACGCAACTGAAGCTTTATGAGCAGGGACAGGGGGCCTGGGTGCAGTTCCGCGACCCCCAGAACGGTTTTGCCGTGATTGGGATGGACGCAGGCATGAGCCACCAGGCTTTCATTCTGCTGAAGACCTCCAATGGCGGGGTCACCTGGCAGAAGGTCAACAGCAGCAAGAACGATTACTTCAAAACGCCTGAGTTGCAGGGAGGCAACCTCCCGGACATCTGCTGCATCACCGATGCCCTCTTTGTGAACGACAAAACGGTGCTGGTGACCGGCGGATACACCCCCATCGAGAAGCCCTACTTTTTTCGCAGCAACAATGGGGGCAAGACTTTTGTGGCAGCCAGTTCAATCCTGCCCCTGAATGCCACAGAGCGAAAAAGCTTTTCCCGTCTTGAAATCCCGTATGCTAAAGGGGATGTGGTGCTGGTGGTGGGAACCTTCAGCACACCTGAGCAACCCAGTGTTCTGGTGACCTTCCTGTCGCAGGATGGCGGAAAGAGCTGGGTCAGAGGAGAAAAACTCAACCCCAGATCTCAACCTCAACGGACACAGGTGCTCTTCACGGACGCCAAAAACGGATTCACCTGGCTGGGAGGGAAGTTGTACAAGACCTCCACCGCCGGACAGACCTGGCACGAAATCAAGGTGCCCTTTGAAAATGCTGCGGGGTTCAAACAGATCACCTTCGCAGACCCCAGAAACGGCATGGCTCTTCTGGACACCTCCCTGTGGATCACCGGGAACGGTGGAGAGTCATGGCAGGAAATCAAGAGGTGAAGTGTGGCTTTTCGGGACGTTCTCGAAATTGAAGTGATTGCAGGCAACGGTGGCGATGGTGCCATGAGCTTCCACCGGGCCAAATACATGCCCAAAGGTGGCCCGGACGGTGGTCACGGGGGCAAGGGCGGCAGTGTGTTCCTGCGGGCGGTCAACAACGTCAGCAGTCTGGACACATTGATCGGCAGACGCAAATACAAGGCCAGCAACGGCTGGTACGGTGAAGGCCGCCTCAGAAACGGCAAAGACGGCGAGGACATGGTCATTGATGTGCCCGTCGGAACCACCGCCTTCGATGTGGAATCGGGCCGTGTGATTGCCGACCTGACCGAAGTCGGACAGGTCAAACTGGTCGCCAAGGGCGGATCGGGCGGACGCGGAAACAGCGTGTTCGTGACCCCCACCCGCCAGGCCCCCAGATTCGCAGAACTCGGGACCAAAGGGGAAACCCGCAAGATCCGTCTGGAACTGCGTCTGATTGCAGATGTGGGGCTCGTGGGCTACCCCAACGCCGGAAAATCCAGCCTGCTTGCCAGACTGTCCCGCGCCAATCCCGAAATCGCCGATTATCCGTTCACCACCCTGAGCCCCATTCTCGGTGTGGTGACCCGTGAAGACCAGGAAGACCAGCGTTTCACCCTGGCAGACATCCCCGGCATCATCGAAGGGGCCTCTGAAGGCAAAGGGCTGGGCCTGGAGTTCCTGCGCCACATCAGCCGCACCCGACTGCTGGTGTACGTGCTGGCCGGAGATCAGGACCCGGTGGGCAACCTGGAAAGCCTGCAGACCGAGTTGCAGAGCTACGACCCCAGCCTGCTGGACGCTGCCGCCTGCATCGTGCTGAACAAAATCGACCTGATCGAAGAAGACGTGCAGGAGATGATCGAGGAAGAGTTGCAGGAATTCGGTCTCCCGGTGCTGAAAATCAGTGCCCTGGAAGAAATCGGCCTTGACCAGCTCAAAGAAACCCTCTTTGACCTGCTGCCCTCCCGTGAACTGTGGCGTGAAACCCACACCCTGGAAGAAGAACCCGAAGTGGTCCGCATCGAGCCCCTGCGCATCGAACGCCACGAGGACATCATCCCGGGAGACAACGAATACGAAGAGGAAATCGAAATCGTCTGGGAGGTGCTCGGAGGGGGCTTTGCAGAACGTCTGGCCCGCTTCTCCCGTCACCTCGACGACGCTGCAGAATACCTGCAGGCCTACTTCAAACGGGAAGGTCTCTTCAACGCCCTCAAACGTGCTGGAGCCAAACAGGGCGACACCGTGGAAATCGGCATCATGAAGTTCGAGTACTTCGAGGACGAGAACTGATTTAGAGAGCAGAAGGCCAAAGGCAGAAGGCTCTCACCTGATGGCCAAAGCTCTAACTTTTTTGCCTTCTGCTTTCTGCCTTCTGCTGAGGGGTATGTATGATTCACGCTAGGCTTCCTGGCCCGAACTCTTATAATGAAACCGCTGAGCGTGGCATGATGATGATTCCTCCACACCTCGATTTCTGGGCAAGACGCATTCAACTGATGGTGAAACCCCGACGCTTTGAGCATGTGCTGAGGGTGGCCGAACTGGCCCACCAGATTGCACTGTCCAATGGTCTGGATGCGGATCTGGCCTATGAGGCAGGCCTCCTTCACGACATTGCCCGGGACATCAGCAGCACGGATTTGCTCAAACTCGCTCCACCGGAGTGCCCCATCGATGAGCGGCATCCGCTGGCCTTGCATGGGCGTGCCGGAAGGGTGCTGCTGGAGTACTGGGGGTACAACAACGAGGATGTGCTGTACGCTGTGGAGGAACACACCACCGGGCCGAGTCCGGACCGTCCCATCAGTGCAGTGGTCTACATTGCCGATGTGAGCGAGCCCGGGCGCAACGTGAACCACCACATCCGTGAGATGGCCTTTGATGACCTGCAGGGTGCGCTCGATCTCGCCATTGGCAGCAAGGTGCGTTACCTGCAGGGCCGGGGCATCGAGGTGCATCCCAGAACCATGAAGGTGTTCAACAGCCTCATTTCCAGCGACAGGTGAAGATGCATTGATGGAACGAACCCCCAAGAGCAAACCGAAGCAGCAGTGGCGCATCTGGCGCACCGTTCAACTGACCAGCCTGATGCTGGCCGCCAGTGGCCTCCTGGGTTTTGCCCTGATGAGTGCCCAGGGCATCACCGGGAAGCGTGCAGGTCTGGTCACCGCCAGTGGTGAAGCGCCCAGTTTCACGGTGTTGCTTGCCGGTCTGGAAGCGTCTTACTGTGCCTGGGCCACCCCCACAGCTCCGGCCCGCAAGTGCACGCCTGAGGAAGCGGTGGACCGCAACAAGGTGGTGGACGGCATGCACACCGACACCATCATGCTGGCGACCTTCAACAAGACCAACGTGCAGATCCTCAACATTCCCCGGGACACCCAGGCCGAGGGAACCTACCGCAAGATCAACTCCTCTTTCAAGATCGGGGGTCCCGAGCAACTCCTCGGAGATGTGGAGACCCTGATCGGGCAGCGCATCGATTACTACGCCATTGTCCGTCTGGACTTTGTCGGAGATGTGATTGATCGGCTGGGAGGGCTGGATGTGGTGGCTCCGGCAGATGTGGCCTTCGATGACCGTGCTGCAGACCTGCACCTGCACCTGAAAGCCGGACCCCATCACCTGAATGGCAAAGATGCGGTGGCCTTCCTGCGCATGCGCAAAGCTCCAGGGTGGGGAGATGACTATGGCCGCATTGACCGCCAGAAGCTCGCCATTGCCCAGTTGCTGGACAAATTGCGCAGCTCCCAGGGGCTCACGGCACTGCCAGGCATCCTCTCACAGTTCAACAACGGGGTGATCACCAATGCCGATCCCAGCATGATCGATGCGATGGTGCCCTTCCTGAAGAGTTACCGCCTGCAGATGGCCACCCTTCCGACCAATGAAATTCCCGGTTCCAGCAACCTGGCGGTGGACCGTGCAGCTTTAGACCTCATGAATGCCCCCACCCAGCAGGTGGCCCAGAGTGCCATTCCAGAATCGCCCGTGCGCATTGTGGATGGCAGTGGCACCGGACTGGGGAAGAAGCTTTCAAACTACCTCTCCCAGCAGGGGTATAAGATTTCTCAGGTGGAAGAGCAGACAGCCAGTTCCGAACAGAGCTCTGTGGCCACCCGCAATGAGGTGAGCGATGCCGAGCAGGTGTCCACCCGCCTCAACCTGCCCAGAATTCAGACCCTGCGCCTTCCTGTAGAGTACGGCGAGGTGGTGGTGTTTCTCGGGCAGGACGCCAACAGCAAATACGCAGCACTCGCTGCCCTCCCCGGAACAGAGTAGATTTTTCATGAACCCATGTTCGTGAATTCCTGACTTTTCTACTCGTTTCCCACGCCAGAGTGAGGTACACTCACTCTTATTCAGCAAGGAGAACCATGCAAGACAGAGAACTGATTCAACTGATTGTGGATGCCGCAAAAGACAAAAGAGCCGAAGATGTGGTGGTCTTAGACCTCCAGCACGTGAGCAGCACCCTCGATTACTTCATCATCTGCACCGCCAGTGCAGGGCTGCAGATCAACGCTGTACAGAATGCTGTGCGCGAGGCCACCAAGGAAAAAGGCGTTCATGCCCTTGGAATTGAAGGCCCCAGCGACCGCTGGATTCTGATCAACTTCGGCACGGTGATCGTGCACGTCATGACGAAAGAGGCTCGTGACTATTATGACCTGGAAGGTCTCTGGTCTGATGCCCAGCACGTTGCAGTCTAGGTAAAACCACATCCACCTGGGTTCCGCCCCCATCGGGGGTGGAGATCCTCAGGTGGCCTCCGTGGGCTTCCACGAAGCGTTTCACCACAGCCAGACCCAATCCCCAGCCCTTCTTGCCGTTGTTGCGTTTCAGGCGGTAGAAGGGCTCCATCACTTTGCGCTGTTCCTCTTCGGGAATGCCAGGGCCGTAATCCCGCACGCTGATGGTCACTTCCTTGCCCATGGCGTACACCCCGATGTCCACATTGGTGTGGGAGGGAGCGTACTTCAGGGCGTTTTCCACGAGGTTGCGGATCACCTGTTTGATGCGCACCACATCCACATCCAGCATCACCGGGGTGAGGGGCAGGATGCACTGCACGCGGGGTTCTTCCTGGGCAAACTCGCGCACCATTTCGCGGATGTCGATGCGCTCCCACTTGAGTTCGAGGTTCACATACACGTCCTCCAGGCGGCTCAGGTCGGTGAGGACCGTCAGTTCCTGGGTGCTGTTGACCAGGCGTTCCAGCAGGGTGCGGCGCTGGTCTGCGGTCAGGGAATCCCGGCTGAGCAGATTGGTGGCCAGCACCAGTTGCTGCAGGGGTTTGCGCAGTTCGTGTGAGGTGATGGCGTTCAGTTCCATCTGCAGTTGCTTCTGGGCCTCCACCTTGTTCTTTTCTTCGTGGTAGTTGACCCAGATGCGGGTCATCATGGCGGCCAGCAGACCGAAAGTGATGGACACCAGGATGCGCAGCCAGAACTGCTGGGTGCGCAGGGTGTACAGCACGTTCAGGCGGTTGTCCTGAATCAGGTCGCGGGACTGCATGGAGAGCTGCATGGATTCCCGGTAGGCTTTTTCCAGCAGGGGAATGCTGGGGGGGGTGGTCTGGATGGCCTGCTGCAGGTTCCCGATGATGCTGCTGAGTCTGGCATCTCCGTAGGTTTCCACCTCTTTGACCTGTGGGAATTCGCTGTTGAGGTTCTTGAAGGTGTCTCTCAGCAGGGCGAGGTTCTGCTCGTAGGTGGCACTGCAGATCTGGTGGTCAGAGGTCTGCATCAGGATGCAGGCGATGCGCTGGTTGAGCTGGTAATAGTGGTGGTTGCTCCAGATCAGGTTCTGGCGGGTCAGGGCGTCATAGGAGGGCAGAAAAGCCAGCGTAAACAGCATGAAAGACACCCCGGCAACCAGCAGGGCAGCAATCAGAGGGGTAAACCTGTGACGCAGCATGTTCACTCCACGCGGATGCTCTTCAGGAACCACACCCACTTGCTGCCGTATTCCAGCACGTTGAAGCGGTCAGGGTAGGCGTGGCTGGGAAAGACCACCAGCAGGGGGCCTTTGTCTTCAATGGTGAGGGGTTGACCGTCCCCTTTGAAGGCGATCATCACCGGGTAATCCAGCACGTCCTGCGCATTGATGAAGGTGCTGTAATCGTTGGTGGCCACCATGTAGAGCTTTTTGGGGGTCAGCTTCAGGTGATCCATCAGGTCGGCGATCATCACCCCCTGGTAGGTGTGTGGGTGGCTGGCGTCATCCGGGCGTGCTGTGCGGTACTCGATGATCCGCAAAGACTCCAGCTGGGCCTGGGTGAATGTCGTTTCCCCTTTCATGGACTGCACCGTGAGGACCACGGGATCACTGCCTGCTGCAGGCATGGCCTGGGCTGGACGCACCTCCTGATACACCTGGGGTCGGGTGCATCCTGTGAGCAGGAGCACCGCGCAGGAAACCAACAAAGCCCGCATACTTAACAGGATACTACGCTTTTGTCACAGCAATCATGTTGGCGTGAAAGGTGCTCCCCGCGCCCAGATCGGTGAGCCTCTCTGAGGTGAGGGTGTTGATGCTCTTGCCATCTCTGGCACTGAGGCCCCACCAGCTTCCTTCCAGCACCACAACACCAGGGGTGACCCCTTCATGCAGGCGCACCTGCCGGACCACTTCCCCTTGCGGACTGCTGAGTTTTGCATCCTGTCCGTGCTCCAGGCCCAGATGGGCTGCGTCTTCGGGGTGCATCAGGGCGAGGGGTTCCCCACCTTCTGCCTGGGTCAGGTTGCTCAGGTTTCCGTAAGTGCTGTTCAGAAAATGGTGGGCAGGAGGGGTGATCAGTCGGAAAGGAAACTCGGGGGTGGGCTGCAGGCTGTCTGGTGTGTAATGGGGAGCAGGGATGAGCTGGATTTTGCCTGTCTGGGTCAGTGCCCCGTGCAGGTAAGGCAGGTGGCCTTCTGGCACGTTCAGGCGCACAGAGCCTTCCTGCTTGACCTTTTCAGGGGTGATGCCCTGCATGAAGGGATGGTCGGTGTCCAGCAGGTGCTCCAGCAGCTGGTCCATGTTCCAGTAGAGGGTCTCCTCGGTGAGGCCCAGGCGTTTTCCCAGCTCCTGAAAGACCCAGGAGTTGGGTTTTGCCTCTCCAGGAGCGTTCAGCATTTTCGGATTGTAACCCAGATGGGTGTGGCCGTAACTGGTGTACAGGTCCTCATGCTCCATGAAGGTGGTGGCAGGCAGAAGGTAATCTGCGAGTTTCGCGGTTTCGGTCATGGCCTGTTCCAGCACCACCACCAGCAGGTCTTCACGTTTGAAGCCCTGAATCACCCGGTCTGTATCCGGGGCGACCACCACCGGATTGGTGTTGTACACGAACAGGGCATGGATGCCTTTTTCGGGTTCCAGTGCACTGGCAAGCTGGGTCATGTTGACGCGAGGCGTCTCTGCTTTGATCAGGTGTCCGGCCCCGAGCTTCCGGCGGTTCAGGTGAAAATAACCGCTGGTGGAGAGGGTGACGCCTCCTCCCCGGTGCTTCCACTGGCCCATCACGGCGGGCAGCAAGAGCACAGAGCGCAGGTTGTTGCCGCCATACTCATGGCGGGTCATGCCGTAGCCCACCCGGATGTAACTCGGGGTGGTGGTGGCGTACTCCCGGGCAAGCTGCTCGATTTTTTCCACAGCAATACCAGTGATCTCTGAGACTTTCTCCGGGGTGTAAGGACGGGCCGCCTCCCGGAGTTCTTCAGAACCCACGCAGGCCTCTTCCAGGTAGGCCCGGTCCTCCAGGCCCCACCTGAAGATCAGGTGCATGAAACCGAGTGCCAGTGCAGCATCTGTGCCAGGGTTGATTTTGATGTGCTCATCGGCAAAGAGGCTGGTTTTGTTCTGGTAGGGGTCGATGTGGTAGATCTTCGCCCCGTTCTTGCGGGCTTTTTTCAGCCAGGGGGTGAGGTGGCTGTTGGTGGTCAGGCTGTTGATGCCCCACAGGAAGATCAGCCTTGCGTGTGGCACATCTTCGGGAATCACCCCATACCTGGGTCCATAAGTCATCATCCAGGCTTCGGTGCCCGCAGTGGCACAGATGGTTTCCTCGAGTTCATTGGCCCCCAGGGCCCGGAAGAAGGAATGCACATGGGTTCCCTCACGCAGGCCCATCGTTCCAGCGTAGTTGTAGCGCAGGAGGGCATGAGGGCCGTGTTTCTGCAGGACTTCTTTCAGGCGTTCTGCGATCTCATCGAGGGCCTGGTCCCAGGAAATGCGCACAAAGCCTTCCCCGACCCGTTTCATGGGGTACAGAGGCCGGTCTGGATGGTATTGCCTTGCTGGATAGTGCACCGTCTTGGCACACGCAAACCCCTGGGTGATGGGGTGACCTGCATCCCCGGTCACTTTGATGGCCCGCTCTCCGAGAACCGGATCAGGAGCAAGGGTGATCTTCAGGCGGCAGGCGTCGGGGCAATCCAGAGGGCAGGTCAGGAACACATCACGCATTTGAGACTCCTTATATCACGTCTCTGTGCCCATCAAAGGGCAACACTTTCCATTCTTCGTTTCAAGGGTCCGGCCAGCACCACATGCATGAGGGCAATGACCAGGCCGATCAGGCCACAGGAGAGCCACAGGGTCACGCTGCCGTAACTGTCCAGCAGCCACCCTCCAAAGAGGGGAGCCACCATTGCTGCCAGACCCCAAGCTGCACCATTGATGCCTGCATAGGTTCCACGCAGGTGCGCAGGAGCGAGGTCTGCGGTCACGCTGGAAGCCACGGTGTTCATGCCCAGCTCTCCCAGGGTCCAGACCACCACCGCGATCATGAATCCGGTCAGGTCGTGGGCCACAATGTGCATCATCATTCCAACCCCCATCAGGAGGGCAGAAACCGCCATGACGGTGGGCCTTGGGAATCTTGGCAGGACCATCTGGGCAGGAATCCCAAGCAAAACAATGATCAAACCATTGATGGCAATGGTGCGGCCAAAATCTGCAGCAGAATAATTCAGCTTCTGCATCGCCAGAGACAGCACCCCGAAACCCTGCATCATCAGGACGCCAAACAGGAAGCCCGCAAAAGTGTAGGCATAAAGCAGGCTGTCCCTGGGCATTCGCATTTTCTGGGAGACCGCTTTCTGCTGCTTTGTGAGGGTCTCCCGGAAAAAGAACAGCATCAGAAGACCGCAGGCCGTGGAGGTGATGGCGTCCCCATAAAAAAGGTAGCGGTAATTCTGGTCGGCCAGCAGACCCGCCAGAATCGGTGCAATGGCGGCCCCGAGGTTGATGGCCCAGTAATTCATCCCGTAAGCCCGGATGCGGCCTTCAGGGGGCACCAGATCGGCCACCGCAGCCTTCATGCCCGGACGGGAGGTGTTCATGATGAAGCCCAGCAGCACAATCACCCCCATCAGCAGGTAGAAATGCCGCACCTCACTGAGGGCCACCATGAAAACAGCTGTTCCAAACATCGAAAAAAGCATGACGTTCTTGCGCCCCAGCCGGTCCGTGATGAACCCGGCCAGAAACTGCGCCACAAAAGACCCCACCCCAAAAAGGCTCAGTGCAAGAGCTGCATGCCCGGTGCTCCACAAAAGCTGTGTGGTCAGGTAATAACTCAAAAAGGGAATGACAAAATCCCCCACCCGATTGATCAGGGTGCCCCACCACAAAATCCAGAACTGCTGGGGCAATGCAGGCAAGATGCGTTGAATCAGGGGGCTGCGCGCGTCCATAGGTTACCCTACCTTTTCGGGTTTGTGTGCGGTATACGCCAGGGTGCTTAAGGATGCCGAGGGCAGAAGGCAGAAGGCAGTGCGACTCGGCGCTCAGCGCGAAACGGGCCGCCCCGTGAGCGTCGTCAGAGCAAGAAGGCCGCCCACAAGCGACTGGGTGCTCCCCAACCGCCGGGGAGCACGTCGTCAGAGTCAAGAAGCATGCAGTCAGGCCAGGAAGAAGGCAGAAGGCATTTGCAGGGACGTAGCGTGCTACGCCCCGTTGCCAGAGATCTCCAGTGACACCTGTAAGGGCAGGATTTGTGTGCGTTTGTTGCCATCCACAAACGCACAGCCCTGACCACGGCTCTGGTTTTTCTGCAAATGCATGGGATCAAAATTCAGACCAGCCAGGCTCTGGAGCAGTTGAGCCGCTGGAATGCATCTGATTGAGCAGATGGCTGAACTGCTGGCAGTCTGTTGGGTGTAGCACGTTGCGCCATTACAGGGATGGTCACGAATGCCCTCGGCCCTCGGCTTTTACGCTGACAGCTGTTTTTTCAGGCGGGTCAGAATGGCTCCCATTCCACGCAGACGCATGGGAGTGATCAATTCAGAGAGGCCCATGTTGAAATAAAAATCATCTGGAACGTTGAGGATTTCCTCGGGGGTGGCCCCTTGCAGACCTTCGAGCAGAATGCCTGCGAAACCACGCACGGTGGGGGCCTCCTGAGGGGCATCAAAGTACAGGTGGACCTTTCCGTCCTCCACTTCGGAGAACAGGAAGAAAGGGCTCTGGCATTCGTGCACCTGCTCCATCTGGTCGTGGTCGGCCTGCAGGCGCTCGGGGAGGGGAGGAACACGTTTGGAGAAGTCCAGCAGGGCCTGCAGCCTGAAGGCTTTGGGGCTCTTCTGGAACATGTTCACAACAGCTTCCAGTTTGGGGGGTAAGGCAGTCATGCTTACCAATCTACCTCAAGTTCTAGACGGGCTTTTGTGATGTGTCTAGTAGTTTACTGGACTTATCAATTATAGTGGTAGGGAATATTTGCACCCAAGACGCCAAGGAGGTATCACATGAGTTACGCAAACCCTGAAGTGCTGGTCTCCACCCAGTGGGTCGTGGACAACCTGGACAACGCAGACATCCGAATCATCGAAGTGGACGAGGACATCCTGCTCTACGAAGTGGGCCACGCCCCCGGAGCCCTGAAGATCGACTGGCAGAACGACTTCTGGGACCCCGTCGAGCGCGAATTCATCCAGCCCGAACAGTTCGCCGAACTGCTGGGTCGCCTGGGGGTCACCCCCGAAACCACCGTCATCCTGTACGGTGACAAGAGCAACTGGTGGGCCGCCTACGCCTTCTGGTTCTTCCAGTACAACGGCCACAAAAACGTCAAACTGATCAACGGTGGCCGCCAGAAGTGGATCGAAGAAGGCCGTCCCCTCACCACCGACGTGCCCGAAGTGACCCCCACCACCTACCCTGTCGGTCAGCGTGACGAGTCCATCCGCGCCTACCGCGAGCAGGTCCGTGCCCACATCGAGAAAGTCAAAGCCGGTCAGGGTGCCCTCGTGGACGTGCGCAGCCCCGACGAGTTCTCCGGAAAAGTCACCCACATGCCCACCTACCCCCAGGAAGGCGTGCTGCGTGGCGGTCACATCCCCGGCGCACAGAGCATCCCCTGGGCCAGAACCGTCAACGAAGACGGAACTTTCAAGAGCGCAGACGAGCTGAAAGCCCTCTACGAGCCCGTCGGCGTGACCCCCGACAAGGAAGTCATCGCCTACTGCCGCATCGCAGAGCGCTCCAGTCACAGCTGGTTTGTGCTGACCCAGCTTCTGGGCTATCCCAAAGTCTCCAACTACGACGGAAGCTGGACCGAGTGGGGCAATGCAGTGGGCATGCCCATCGAGAAGACCTACAAGCCTGAGTGATTGCCGAGGGCCGAGAGCCCAGAGCCGAGGGTAAAAAGAGAACGTCCAGAATCAATCTGGACGTTCTCTTTTTATTTGTATTGGGGTGTGAAATGAGAGATGATTCAAATGCATTTTGGTTTTGAGTTGATTCGAGCATTTCCTGGATTTGCTGTTTCTGCTCTCGGCTCAAATCAAAACCGCAGTCCCGCTTGCCGTCACCATCAGCATGCTGCCGTTGGCCCCGACGGTTTCGTAATCCAGATCCACGCCGATGATGGCGTTGGCCCCGAGACGACGGGCGTTTTCTTCCATTTCACGCAGGGCGATGGTGCGGGCTTCGGCGAGTTTTTCTTCGTATGCGCCGCTGCGACCCCCGATCACGTCGGTGATGTTGGCGAAGAAGTCGCGCACAATGTTTGCGCCCAGGATGGCCTCGCCGTTCACGATGCCACGGTATTCTCTGATCTGGTGTCCTTCAAGGGTGGATGTGGTGGTGATGATCATTTTCATGTACCTCGAAATCAGTGTACGGATTCAGGCTCAGAAAAGTTCCTGGGGTGATCCCGGAGGCTGGCAACAGGAAAGCCACCCCTGAGGGTGGCCCTGGTTTTGAAAGCTTCTGGTTTTACTGTCCTAAAACGGGTTCTCCGCGCTCTGCATGGTTCAGGATGTGCCTGAGGGCCAGCGGGATCACCGCATCCCAGCCCTGCGGGTGGCATGCGGCAGGGAAAGGTACAGGTGGAGCATTGCGCCTTTCATATCCAGCAAACAGTTCCGAGAGCCTGCGGTCCTGGGCGTGAATGGCGGCATCAAACAGGGCGCGGGTGACCTGAAAGGCCTCCTCTTTGAGGCCATAATTCCACATGCCCAGTGCTGCGAGTGCAGAATCATGCGGCCAGACGCTGCCATTGTGGTAGGAAACGGGATTGTAGCGCACGGAACCCTCAGCCAGGGTGCGGATGCCCCACCCGCTCCACAGCCCGGAGTTGAACACCGTGCGGGCCACCTCAATGGCGTAGGGCTCGGGGATGATGCCGGTCCAGAGGGTGTGGGCGGCATTGCTGACCATCACCTTCATGGGTTTCTTGTTTCCATCGAGGCCATGCACGTAGTAGTTGGCTTCCGGCCAGTAGAAGTGCGCCTGAAATTTCTGTTGCAGCCTGCTGGCAAGGGTGCGGTACACCTGGGCCTGTGCAGGGTTCCCCAGCGTCCGGTAAATCTGTTCTGCTGCACGGTAGGCGGCGTAGGCGTACCCCTGCACCTCCACAATGGCGATGGGTTTTGTGGAGTCAGGCTCCTCCCCGTTTTCGAAGAACACGCTGTCTCCAGAGTCCTTCCAGACCTGGTTTTTGATGCCTCCATTGGGGTCGGGAATGTATTCCAGAAAGCCGTCCCCATCCGGGTCGGCGTCGGTCTGCATCCAGTGCAGTGCAGCCTCAATGCCGGGAAGCAGTCCAGAAATGAAGTCCAGATCATCCGTCACTTTCAGGTATTCACCACACAGCCAGACAAAGAGGGGGGTGGCATCCACGGTGCCATAGTAAGGACGGTGGGGGGTGTTTCCCGTCAGGGTGAATTCGCCGACACGCTCCTCGTGGAGGATTTTTCCGGGCTGTTCCAGGGTCACAGGATCATGTTTCTGCCCCTGATGGTCTGCCAGGTACTTCAGGATGCCTTTTGAGATCTGTGGGTAGTCCTGCACGGTCATGTGCCCGATGATCAGCGAGTCACGCCCAAAGGGAGCCACGAACCAGGGGATGCCCGCAGCAGGGAAGATCCCGCTTTTTGTTTCAAACAACAGGGAACGGAAGTCCTGAACCCCCCTGAAAAGCACCTCCTGGTCCTTCTCGTTTTTGAGGGTGATGCGGGGTTGCCAGTGCTGGTCGTACTCTGACCGCAGGGCCTCGAAGTCGATGGGTTGAGGGGTTTCACCATCCAGCAGGGCATAGACTTCAATCTGGATTTCAGCGTTGCCTCTGGCCTGCCAGTGCAGGGCCTCGCCATCCCAGGACCCTGCAGGGGTGCTTTGAATCAGGGTGTGCCGGGTGATGCCGTCCTGACCAGAGTAACTGAAACGCACCCCCTGTGCGGTGGCTTTCACTTCCACCTGCCGGTCCCAGTTGCCATATCCCCTGACCTGAAACATGTCTGCAAAATCCGAATTCAGTTTCAGTCGGATGGTGTAGGGGGCGTCCTGGTAGGACTGGATCGACAGGATGTCCCTGACCCCGTTGCGGTGAAGCATCAGGGAGCGTTCCACCCCGAGTTTCATCAGGTACCCCAGGTCATCGTTGGAGGAGACCTGATGCAGTTCAAAAGGGTAGGAGAGGTGTTGCATCAGGGTGTTGAGGGGTTCCCCATCCAGTTCCCAGCGGTATTCGCTGAGGAAACGGGTGTCTCTGCGGTACAGGCCACTCTCGCCAGAGGAGATGCGGAATTCGTCGTCTCCCACCCAGTAGAGTTCGTTTTCTTTGAGCACGGCACGGTATTTCAAGGTCTTGACCTTTCCAGAAGCTGAAAGACTTCTTGTTGATGGAGAAGCAGGAAGAGGAAGGTTCAGCCCTTCACGGAACTGCCCACGGAGTTCTCCACAAAGTAACGCTGGAAGAACAGAAAGAGCAGGATGATGGGAATGGCACTGATCACGGCTCCGGCCAGAATCAGGCCGTAATCGCCCTGACCTGCGTAGGCCTGACGGAAATTGGCGAGGCCCACCGGAAGGGTCAGGTTGGTGGCCGGATTCTGCACCACCACCGAAGGCCAGAAGAAGTCGTTCCAGGACCCCTGGAAGGTGGTGATCGCCAGGGTGGCAATGGCAGGCAAAGTCTGGGGCAAAGTCACGTGCCAGAAGCTCTGGAAGGCACTTGCGCCATCAATGGCGGCGGCTTCATCCAGTTCTTTGGGGAGGCTCTCAAAGAACTGTTTCATCAGGAAGACCTGGGCACTGCCCACCAGTCCACTGACCACCAGACCCCAGGGGTTGAAGAAGTTCGGCAGACCGAAGAGTTTCGAGAGGCCCCACAGCCCGTCCCGGAGCAGCAGGAAGTTGCTCAGGAAGGTCACCTGCATGGGCACCATCATGGTGAAGAGGACCAGCACAAAGAGCAGGTTCTTGCCAGGGAATTGCAGTCTGGCAAAGGCGTATCCAGCCAGAGAGGCAAACGCAATGCTGGTGATGACCTTGACGATGGCGACCAGGAAACTGTTTCCGACCCATCTCAGGAAGATGCTGTTGCCGGTTTCGAGGTCCACAGACTCCCGGAAGGCCCTCAGGTAATTGTTGAAGGTGAAGCCCATCACGCCAGGGGTGATGTTGTTGAAGAAGTTCGCCCGTCCGAAACGCTCCACTTTGGTGGGAGGAAGGGTGGAATCGGTGAGCTGCTGCCCGCGTTCGAGTTCCACATTCAGAGGGGTGCGGTCCAGAATGATGGGGCCATCCAGATAATACTGCCCGTCTTTCTTGATCAGCGAGACCACGGTGTCTGCAGGAACGTTGATGCGTTGCTGCTGGGCCTCGGGGGTGTCCAGATGGACTTTCACCACCTGTCCATCCACAACCGCCTGCAGGTCTTCAGAGAAGGTTCTGGGGGTTTTGGCCCTCACCTTTTCACCCTGCTGCGCTGTCAGGCTGGGGTACACCACGTTCAGGGTGTAGCGGGTGATCGTCCCATCCACCAGTTTGCCTTCGCGGTCTGGACGCTGGGCATCCTGGGTGTCCACGGCTTTCAGGTCTTTCACCTCAGAGAAGTCTGCAGCGTACACGGGGTCACGCACGGCACCAATGCCTGCTCCAGGCTGCAGCCTCAACACCTGCACGGTGGGGGGGGTGACTTCCTGGCCTTTCGGCGTAAAAACACTGACTTCAAATGGAACGGTGGCTCCAGGGTGCAGTTCCCCAAAGAAGCCTCCACCCCCTCCGGCCACACCCAGACGGTAGGCTGCCCCCATGTTGGTGATGCCCAGTTTGGGCAGGTTCAGGGTGGGAGGGTATTCCAGGGGGTTGTCCTTGAAGCTGGTCAGGGTGCCCATCAGGAAAGGCCCCAGCACCACCAGAGAGAAGGCGATCAGGATGGTGTAGATCCACACGGCGCGGGCGACCAGACGGGTCCGGTAATAGGTGGTGTTCATCTGTTCACCTCGTCTTTGAAGAACTGCCGCTGGACCAGCACCACCAGCAGGGTGAGGACCGCGAGGATCATGGCTGCAGCACTCGCCATGCCCGCGAGCGAACTTCCTCCACGGAATGAATAATTGTAGATGTAGTAAGAGAGGGTGATGATGGAATCAAGAGGGGCTGCATCCCCGATCACCTTCACCTGGTCGAACATCTGCAACGTCCCAATCAGGCTGATGGTCACCGCATAAAAAGTCACGGGTTGCAGCTGTGGAACGGTCACATACCAGAACTTCTGACCAGGGGTGGCTCCATCGAGTTCTGCTGCTTCATACAGGCTGGTGGGAATGCCCTGGAGACCGGCCAGAAAGAACAGCATCAGGGTCGGAATGGTGGTGAAGGTGTTCATCAGGATGATGAAGAGCAACGGAATGGGGAGCAAGCCAAAGAGTTTGTCGGTGTTGTACACCCAGTCGAAATCAAAAGTGGCGACATCTCTGGGCTGAATCCATCCCATGAAGCTTGCGACCAGCACCGCAATGCCCCCGATGGCTGCACTGATCCACAGCAGGAGAGGATCGGACCAGTGCACGTAGGTCACCCTGCGAATCCGGGCCAGCGCATCGAAAGACGTGGCTTCCCTGTGCTCTGGAACGTAATTTTTCGCTTCACGCAGCCGCTCGAAAATCACCTGAATGATCTGCGCCACCACCAGCACCACCACAAACAGCACGATGTGCGGGGTGTACTGGGTGAACTGGGTGGTCAGGTAATTGGCAATCCCTTTCTTCTGAAAGAGCCACAGGAAGACCAGGGTGATCACCACCGAACTGGTGATGGATGGCATGTAGTACGCAGACCGGAAGAACATCAGACCCCGAATGCGCTGGTTCAGCACCACTGCGAGCAGCAGGGCACCTGCAGTCTGCAAGGTGGTGGTGACAAAGCTGAAGAGCAGGGTGTTGGTCAAAGCAATTCTGAATTTGTCGTCCTGAAAAATGTTGATGTACGATTTCAAACCCACGAACTTCGGAGGGTTGAACAGGTCGTAATCGGTGAAGCTGAAGTACACTGCCCGCACAAAACCGTAGAAGAAGAAAACCAGCAGGGTCAGCAGAAAAGGGGCCAGAAAGGCATACGCAGTGAGGGTGTCCCGGCGGACCCTCATCTTCTCTGGAGACTTGGGGGATGCTTTGACTCGGGTGTTCAACATGACCTTTTCCTTGAGATGGCCCTTCTCAGGCACTCCCAATGGGGAACGCCTGAGAAGGAAAGGAAGGAAGTGGAGGGTGGACCTCACCGCACCTGTGCGAGCGAGGTGAGGTTTTTTAGCGTTTCATCACCGAGTTCAGGTCAGCCTGGGCTTTCTTCAGGGCCTCGTCGGTGGTGGACTTGCCGCTCATCACGGCCTGCAGGGCGGCGTTCACGGGGGTCATCCAGTCGCCACCGTACTGCTTGAAGCTGTACCCGTACACGTAGCCATCGCTGGCCCCCTGGAACACCACTTTGGCGTTCACAGCCTCCTGGGTGGTCTTGTTGAAGTAGGCGTTGCTCTGCAGGCTGGTGCGGCTCGGGATCGCCAGACCTTCGGTGAGGATGAACTGCTGGGTTTTCTCACTGGTCAGCAGGTCGAGCACCTTCAGGGCAGCAGCCTGGTTTTTGGATTCCTTGTTCACAGCCCAGCCCACGGTGTAGATGAAGTTGCCGCGTTTTTTGGTCTTGTCGTTTCTGGGCAGGGGGGCGGTGCCGTATTTCAGGTTGGGGGCGTTGTCGCGCAGGAAGCCCGAGATCCAGGCCCCTTCGATGGCCGCTGCGACCTTGCCGCCTCCAAAGCATCCACCAGACCAGCCCTGGGAAAGGTCAGAGGGCAGAATGGCGGTTTTGTCTTTCACCAGTCCGGTGTAGAAGTTGAAGGCTTCTTTGAACCGGGGATCGAGCAGGTTGCTGTTCCCTTTGGTGTCAAAGGTTTTCCAGCCGGTGGCAAAGGCGAAAGCACCAAATCGGGCGAAGTCTGCAGGCAGGCAGATGCCGTAATAGTCGTTTCCAAGTGCTTTCTTGACCTTGCGCAGTTTGTCGGCAAAGGTGCTCCAGGTGTCGTTCTCGTTGGGGTAGGGAACGTCCGCCTCATCAAAGAGGTCTTTGTTGTAGGTGATCGCAAGAGAGTTGAAATCCTTGGCCACTGCATACACCTTGCCCGAGTCGGTGAAGGCCTTGACCAGGGTGGGCAGGAAGGGTCTGGTGTTCACCTTGCCGTTTAAGGGAAGAAGTTTGCCGGTCTTGATGAACCCCGGAGCCACGAAGATGTCGATGTACATCAGGTCTCCGGCGGTTCCGCTTGACAGGGCGTTGGTCAGCGCAGCGTTGAAATCCCCCTGGAAGGGCTCAAACACCGCTTTGATGCCCTCTTTGGCCAGCGCAGGGTTCACGATCTTGTTCAGCAGGTCGTTGACGATGGCCACATCGGCCCCGGCGAATCCATTGAGCTTCACGACGGTTTCGGCACTGGCGGCACCGGCCAGCAAAGCAGCAGCGAGCAGCAGACTTCTTCTCATGTTTCTCTCCTCCTATTTGTTCAAACCCCTTATGGGGTTGAGCAATCAAACGGTTGAATCGGGTGGGGGTGCGGTGGTGGTCCCGATCTGGAGTTGCACCGGGACGTACACCCCCTGGGGGTCCTCCCCCTCAATGCCGGACAGGGCAAGCTGCACGGCGGCGTGGGCGATGCGGGAAATGTCCTGTGCAATGGTGGTGAGGTTCTGGTTCGGGAAGGGAAAACCGTCAAAGCCGATCACAGACACATCCCGGGGAACGTTGACCCCGAGGTCCTGCAGTGCTCCAATCGCTCCGATGGCCATTTCGTCACTGGCTGCGAAGAGGGCGGTGAAATGGTGTCCTGCTTCCCAGGCCCTGCGAACAGCCCGGTAGGCGTCCAGGGTGTTGAAATGGCCTTCGAGGTCGTGCTCTGGCTGAAGGTGCAGGCCTGTACCTTTCAGGGCTTCACAGAAACCCTGGCGGCGGTCATCTGCGGCCTGGCTGGGAACCTGGGTGCCCAGAAAGGCGAATTCACGGTGGCCCAGTGAAATCAGGTGTTCTGCGGCGAGTTTGCCCCCTTCAAGGTCATCCGGGACCACAAAGAAGTTTCCGGGTTCATGCCCAATCACCACAGCAGGAATGTGCTGGGTTTGCAGGTAATCGAGGCGTTTGTGGGTGTGCTGGGCACTGAAAAGCAGCACCGCATTGGGGAGGCGCACATAACTGGAGAGGTCTTCTTCAAGTTCAATGAACTGGATGCCGAGTTCCTGGGTTTCGCGGGTCAGGGCCCGCCAGATCAGGGCAAAATACGGGCTGATGCGGCTGTCTCCCTGTCCGATGGAAATGCCGATGGTGTACTTGGAGCGCATGCTCAGCTCACGGGCTGCGGGATCGGGGACAAAGCCCAGGCGGTTCATGACCTCCAGCACTTTTTCCCGTGTGGCTGCGGCGACGGTGGTTTTTCCGTTGATGACCCGGCTGACGGTGCCTTTGGAGACACCGGACACGCGCGCGATTTCGTCAATGGTGATTTTCATTCTTCCACCTTAGCCTTTGTTACCGGTTACAAAACATGGAGACAGAAGTTGCCGCACCTCTGGGAAAGGGAGCATGTCTTGTAACCGGTTACAACAACAGTAATAGCACCATCTGCAGGCCCCGTCAAGAGGGGCAGAGATCCCAGAAAAATGAAAATCCTGACAACGCCCTCTCAGAAATCAAAATCCCAGCTCTTTTTCACTCACTACACTTAGTGGCAGACAGAGCCCATCAGGACAGCTTTACCGCTAATGCAAACACACAAATTCTGGAAACCAAACAAGCTGGACACTCCTGGCACCCCATGTGCCAGAATTCGACCATGGCTCCTTTACTGATCTTTGACTGCGATGGCGTGCTGGTGGACAGTGAGATCCTCTCCAACCGGGCAGGTGTGGAACTGCTGGGTGAACTCGGTTTAGAGATCAGTCTGGAAGACCACATCGACCGCTTTGTGGGCAGAAGTGCCGCCGATGTGGAAAAAGAACTCACCGACCTGCTGGGCCGCCCCCTCCCCGAAAATTACTCCCAGCTGAAAATCCAGCGCACCGCCGAAATCTTCGAACAGGAACTGCAGGCCATCAATGGCATCCATGAGGCCCTGGAGAACCTGCCCGGTCCAAAATGCGTGGCCTCTGGAAGCCACCTGACCCGCATCCAGCAATCTCTGCGCCTCACCAGACTCACCCCCTACTTTGAGCACATCTTCAGCATCGATCAGGTGAAAAGAGGCAAACCCGCCCCCGACCTCTTTCTGCTGGCTGCGGAAACCCTGGGTTATGCCCCCTCAGACTGCCTCGTGATCGAAGACAGCATCACAGGAGTGCAGGCCGCCCGCGCCGCCAACATGCGGGTGCTTGGGTTCACGGGAGGAAGCCATTGCAACCGCACACACGCCCAGAACCTGCTGGATGCAGGTGCAGAGCGGGTGTTTGAGGACATGCGGGGGTTGCCGGGGCTGGTGTGAGGAGGCCTTTTGCCGAGGGCTTAGAGCCGAGGGCAAAAGACAGAAAACAGTCATGCAGTGTGAAGGGACTCAGGCTCAGGTGCACAAATGTTTCCCGGCTGGGAATGAACATGACCTGCTGTTCATCACCCTGCTGCTGGTCTCAAGAAAACAAGACCAGCAGCAATTCTTTTGTCAGCTTCTTGTGCAGGACAGAGGGGTGTAGCTCTCGGCCCTCGGCTCTCGGCCCTCGGCAAAAGGCTGCTCGCAGCCTTCCCCTTACCTGATCCCCTTCGTCAGGTACGCATTGCTGTAGAAATCACTGGCCTTTGCAGTGGCAGGCACTTTGCCCAGGTTTTTCAGGACATTCACGGCTTTTGCCCAGGAACTGGGGTCGCTGTAGCCCAGCGCGGTTTTGTTGGTGTAACTGCTGCGCATCAGGTTGATGGAGGCGTTCAGGACGCTGATGTCTCCTCCTGCGCTGCCGAAGTACTTCTTGCCGACCTCAAAAGCTTTCTGGGGGTTGCTCACGGTGTAGGCCAGACCCTTCTGGGTGGCCCTGAGGATTTTCTGCAGGGTCACGCGGTCTTTCAGCAGACGGTCAGACACGATCACGCCGTTTCCCACCATCGGGTAAGCACTGGTGAGGTCCAGGGTGTTCACCTTGGTGTTCTGCTGCCTCAGGATCAGGGGCTCATTGTTGATGAAGCCGAGTGCAGCGTCCACCCGCCCGGCTTTCACGGCCTCAAGCTGGGTGAAGCCGATGGGGGCAATCTGCAGGTCGGTTTCCTTGATCTTGTTCTTGGCCAGCAGGGCCTGCAGGGCAATGTAGGATGCTCCGAAAGCTCCAGGAATGCCCAGCGTTTTGCCTTTCAGGTCACTGGCCTTCACGATGTCCTTGCTCGAAAGGCTGAAGATGGTGACGGGAAGCTTCTGGTACATGGCCAGCACGTATTTCACCTTCGCACCCTGGGCCTGTGCGAAGATGGCGTCTTCAGCATCGCCCACCACGGCGTCAATTTTTCCCTGCAGCAGGAGGGGCATCAGTTCAGAGACAAAACCGTGTTTGAATTCCACTTCAAAGCCCTCTGACTTGTAGTGACCCATGGCATCAGCAGCATAAAAAGGGGTGAATTGCACGTTGGGGATGTAACCCAGACCGATGGTCAGGGGTTTGGCAGCTGCCACACCGGTCAGCAGCAATGTTAAGAGCGCGGCATGTTTCATGGGTTACATTGTACGATTCCCTCAGATTCCCAAATGGAAGTTGCCTGAGTTGACACTGCAGCCCATTCACGTTTTGTTGTCATTTGCTGCGCCTGCGGTATTTCAAAACGGCCCTCTCCAGCAGGGTCACCACCAGATAAAGTCCGGCTCCCAGGGTGGTGAGGAGCAGAATCGCTGCGAACATGCGTGGGGTGTTGTAATAGGCCCTCGCCTGGTTGATGGCCGCACCCAGGCCAGGAGCGTTGCTGACAAACTCCCACACCACTGCACCAATCAGGGCAAGGCTTGCTGTCAGTTTCAGGCCCCCAAGCAGCACAGGAAGGGCACCCGGAGCTTCCAGCAACCACAACCTCTGCCAGAACGAGGCTTTCAGGGTGTCAAAGTACTCGTGGTAGTTGTTTTCGACTTCACGCACCCCGGTCATGGTGGCAATCATCACCGGATAAAATGCCGTGAGCGTCGCTGCAACCACAGCAGGGGCCGTCCCGAAACCAAGCCAGATGATGAGCAAGGGGGCAATGGCAATGATCGGGGTGCTCTGGCTTGCCACCAGAAAAGGGGAGAAGATGCGTTCCAGCATCGGGAAACGGCCCAGCGGATATCCCAGGATGATGCCCATCACCATGCCGCAGGCAATGCCCATCAGGGTGGTGCGCAAAGTCAGGAGCATCTGGCTGTACAGTTCTCCCCAGGCCGTCTGCAATTCGACCAGCACTTTCAGTGGACTGGGCAGTGAAAAAGCATTCTGGGTGAAGCTCAGGAGGTGCCAGATCAGCAGAAAAACCAGCAGGGCCAGGAGGGCCAGCCATCCCTCAACACGCATTTTTCTGGAGGGAGGGGTGTTGCTGAGCAGGGTGGAGTTCCCCTCTCCCAGAAGCTCCCTGAGTTGCGCTTCAATTCCGTCTGTGTAGGCACTGACCCGGCCTTCCAGTCTTGTGTCGATGATGTCGGCAATCCCCCCATTTTTCACCACCACCACCCGGTCGGCCAGATACACCGCCTCACGGATCGAGTGGGTCACGAACAGGATGGTGCGGCGGTCCTTGCGGTGAAGCCGCCTCAATTCCGCATTGAACCTCTCGCGCACCAGGGCATCCAGCGCAGCAAAAGGCTCATCCATCAGGATGATCTCACTGTCCTGCGCCAGGGCACGGGCCACTGCCACCCGGGCCTGCATTCCTCCAGAAAGTTCTGCAGGGTACAGGTCGTGGTACTGGTCCATCCCCACCTGCTTGAGGGCCTCCCGGGGCTCCATCCCTTTGCGCTGCACCTCACGGGGCAGGTTGACGTTTTTCAGCACGGTTCGCCACGGCAGCAGGCGATAATTCTGGAACACAAAAGCGGGCTGGGAGCAGACCTTCACAGTCCCCTGTTTGGGCTTCAGCAGTCCAGCAATCACCCTGAGGAGGGTGCTTTTCCCCCCACCACTTGCCCCGATGATGGCAATGAATTCACCAGATTCTACCGTCAGATCGACGTTTCTCAGCACATCCCGGCCATTGAGTTCGATGGCAATGTCTTTCAGCTCAATGGCCTTGTTCATGGTTAGCAGTGTATGAGAGTGAGAAGGTGGGGTCTAGGGGCAAATCACATTTGGCAGAAGGAAGCCGAGGGCCGAGGGCTTAAATGCTTCGCCTGCAGGTCAAAAGCCAATGGCTTGCTTGTTTTTGTGATGCAAGCACATGCTCAAGCCTGTTTTGCTCTCGGCCCTGTGCCCTGTGCCCTCGGCTTCCCCAGCGTGTTCACAATGATCACCCCAACCAGTGCAATCCCACCCCCGATGATGGAGATGTGACTGGGCACCTCATGCACCCAGAAATACGAGATCAGGATGGCGAGGACCGGAGACACGTACAGAAAGCTGGTGGTGATGTTGGCAGGCACGCGGCTCAAGGCAAAGGTCCAGGTCAGGTAGGCGAGGGCTGCAGGGAAAATCCCGATGTAGATCACAGCCCAGTTGGCACTGGCAGGAGCAGCCCGGATTTCTTCTGGCAGGCCGGGCAAGGAGACCAGCATCGGAACCGTCCCGAACACCAGAGACCACACCGTGAACTGCCTGGAAGGGTATTTTTTCAGCAGCGGTTTTTGCAGCACGAAGTACAGCGAGGTCACAAAAGCTGACAGCAGGATCAACAAGGCCCCCTGGGTGAAGCTCAGGTCTGCTTCTTTTCCCAGCACAATCAGGGTGACCCCTGAAATGCTCACTGCAATCCCAAGCCATCCCAGCCAGTTCAGACGTTCCCCCAGCCAGAAGGTGGCCATCAGGGCCGTGAACACGGGACCGGCAGCAATGATCAGGCTTGCCACACCTGCCGGAACCGTGAGCTCTCCAAAATTCAGGGCGTAATGGTAGATGGTGATCCCCAGAATCGACACCCCGAAAATCCTGGGCACGTCTTTCCACTCCGGGAAAGGAATCCGCGCCACTGCTGCGTAAACCAGCAGCACTGCACTCGCCACCAGAAAACGGTAGACGGTGAGGTGCTCGGGGGTGAAGTGATCCAGCCCTGCCTTGATTCCAGCAAAAGAAGAAGCCCAGAAGAGAATGGTCACCAGAATGGCAGTCAGGCTGAGGGGGTCCATAGGGGCATCATAACCCGCACCCTTGCACGGTCTCTCAGCGAAATAGCCCAGCATTGTTACCGTGCATTGTTACTGTCTGGGGAGGGGAGGGGAATAACGTTACTGTTTGCTGGCCGGGAAGTGAGAGTGCCGAGTGCAAAGAGCCTAGAGCAATTGCAAATGTTCCGCTGATGGCTTGTAAGGGCATAGGTTCTGCACAGTTTATTCTTGATCAAGATCTCTGGCATGTGCTTTTTAAATGCCTTGCATTCCCCTTCATCAGCTGGAATGACCAATTCCTGCATTGCTGCCCTCGGCTCTCGGCTTCCTGCCTTTTCCGTACAAATGACGTGAAATCCACCTTCCCAGGTCTTAGCATGAAGTTTATGAACCTGGAGTACGTACAGAGAATCCTCGGAAGCCGCGTCTATGACGTGGCCAGAGAGACCGCGCTTGACTTCGCCCGTGGCCTGTCAGACCGGCTCGGGAACACCATCTACTTCAAGCGTGAAGACACCCAGCCTGTGCATTCCTTCAAGCTCAGGGGCGCTTACAACAAGATGGCCACGCTCAGTGAAGAGGAACGGGCCAGAGGGGTGATTTGCGCCTCTGCGGGAAATCATGCGCAGGGGGTGGCGTTCAGTGCCCAGAAGATGGGTGTCCGGGCGGTCATCGTGATGCCTGCCACCACCCCGGACATCAAGGTGCAGGCTGTGCGAGGGTATGGCGCAGAAGTGGTGCTGCATGGAGACAGTTACAGCGATGCTGAAGCCCATGCCTACCAGCTTCAGGCCGAGCATGGCCTGACTTTTGTTCACCCTTACGATGACCCTTATGTCATTGCCGGACAGGGGACCATCGGTCTGGAAATCCTGCAGCAGTGCCGTGCCCAGAAATACACGGTCTTTGTGCCCATCGGTGGGGGCGGTCTGGCTGCCGGGATTGCGGTGCTGCTCAAAAGTGTCAACCCGGACATCAAAATTGTTGCCGTGGAACCGGAAGATTCCGATGCCATGACCCGCAGTGTGGAAGCTGGAGAGCGGGTCACCCTCTCCCAGGTCGGAATTTTTGTGGATGGGGTCGCAGTGAAGCGCGTCGGGGAACACACCTTCAATCTGGTGCGCCAGTATGTGGACGAGTACGTGCGGGTCTCCACCGACGAGGTGTGCGCGGCCATCAAGGACATCTTTGATGACACCCGCGCCGTGCAGGAACCTGCAGGTGCTCTTGCCACGGCAGGCCTGACCCGTTACGTGCGGGAAAAAGGCATTCAGGGGGAGACCCTGGTGGCCCTCACCTGTGGTGCGAACATCAACTTCAACCGCCTGCGCCATGTGGCAGAACGGGCCAATGTCGGTGAGCAGAAAGAAGCCATCATCGCCGTCACCATTCCCGAGCGTCCCGGGGCTTTCAAAGGGTTCATTCGTGCACTTGGGAAACGCAACATCACCGAGTTCAATTACCGCTATGCGCCCACTGCAGAAGCCCACATTTTTGTGGGGGTGCAGATGGAGCAGCCCAGAGACAAGCAGCAGATCATCGAGGACCTGCGTGCCCTCGATTATGCGGTCACGGATCTCAGTCAGGATGAACTGGCCGCTGTCCATGTGCGACACATGGTGGGAGGGCGGGCTCCAGAGGCAGAAAACGAGCGCATCTACAGCTTCGTTTTTCCTGAGCGGCCTGGTGCCCTGTCGGATTTTCTGGAGGCCATGCAGGCCACCTGGAACATCAGCCTGTTCCACTACCGCAACCACGGCAGTTCCCACGGACGGGTCCTGTGTGGCATTCAGGTGCCCGATGGAGACCTGGACGCCTTCCAGACCTTCCTGGATCGCCTGGGTTACGAGTACCAGTGCCAGGAGAACAACCCGGCCTACAAACTGTTTCTCAGGTAAAGCTGTTCCCCAGAGGCCCTGGACTTTTCGGGGTCTTTTTTCATGCCTTCAAGATGATTCGCAAGGCCAGTTCCACAGGCTCATAGCTGCTGAGCTGCGGGATGTCCGCATCTGGAGCCTCCAGTTGGAAGCGGTTGATCCAGACCGGCCTCAAACCTGCATTTCTGGCCCCCTCCACATCTTTGTCCCACAGGTCTCCCACCATCACAGCTTCAGAGGGCGTACACCCCACAGTGTGGACGGCGAGCTTAAAGAGGGCAGGGTCTGGCTTTCGCAAACCCACCTCTCCAGAAACAAACCAGTGCCGGGGCAGGTTCTGCAACAGTTCCACATCCCGATCAAATTTGTGGGGTTGGTTGGTGATGATGCCCACTTCCGTCACCTGCCCTAAAGCCTGCAACACCTCCAGGGCTCCCGGGATCAGGGTGCGCTCTGCATCAAACCTGCTGCGGTACAGTCCGAATGCAGCGTGTCCTCTTTCCAGGGTGCAACTGTCCCCACAGGCTTCAAACATGCGCCTGAAACGCTCTGCTCTGGCGTGGTGGATGTCGTATTTTTTTGCCAGCACATCCACCATCAGGGTGTCATACAGGTCACTGTTCATGCGTTCCAGCACCTCCAGCGAGGTGCGGTTTTCCGCAAGCTGCTCCCCAAAAACATGTTGCAATGCCTTCTGGGAGGTCCCGGTGTGGTCCAGCAGGGTGTCATCCAGATCAAAAAAAACCACTTTTGGAATCATGCCTTCATTCTGGAAGAAGATCTGACACACGGTGCTCCATTGATCTGCACAAAATCAGGAGGCTATGCTGCTCTCATGCCCGATCTTGCCTCCCTTGACCTGCCCACAGAAATCCACACCCCGCGTCTGCTGTTGCGCATTCCCAGCATGCAGGATGTGGAGCCCTTCCAGAACCTGATGGCCCTTTCCCACGAGCACCTGCAACGCTGGATGGCCTGGGCCTGCACCCTCCCAGAAATCCAGGTCACCCGTGAGCGCATGGAACAGAGCATCCAGTTTTTTCATGACCGCAAGGAACACCTGCGTTTCATGATTGTGCGCCGCAGTGACGCTGCCCTGATGGGCACATCCATCTTCAATTTTCTGGACTGGGACACCCCCAAGGCAGAAATCGGTTACTGGCTGGGCAAAGACTTCACCGGACAGGGTTACATGCGTGAGGCCGTGCAGGCCATGCTGGAGTATGGTTTCAACGAGATGAAACTCCACCGCATCGAAATCTGCACCGACGAGGAAAATCTGGCTTCCAGACGCATCCCTGAGAAACTTGGCTTCACCCTGGAAGCCGTCTTGCGAGAAGAACGCAGACACCACCTGCACCCCGAGAAATACATCAATTTCTGCATTTACGGGCTTCTGGAGAGAGAATATCGGGGTCAGATCCCAAATTGGTCCCACACACCAGATTTGATGTTGTAAATTCTGGAGGCGGGCACGCTGACGGTGGTGCGCTCGGGGTAGAGCAGGGCAGTGAGTTTGCCTCCGAAGACGCATCCGGTGTCGATGTTCGCGGTGTTGTTCACCCAGCGCACCTTGCGGACCGGGGTGTGGCCGTAGACCACCAGGGACAGGCCATGGTAATCCTTGGTCCAGTCCACCCGGGTGAGTTTGCCGTTGTGCATCACCCGTTCTCCGTGAATGGCAAGGTCTCGGGCAATGGGGGTGTTCACCCCGTGAAATTCTGCGGGGAGTCCTGCGTGGGCCACCACCAGACGGCCATGGTCGAGCATGAGCTGGGATGGAAGGCCATTCAGAAAGCTGAGCAGGTCGGCCTGGAAGGCTTTGGAGGTGGCTTCGATCTGCTGGATGGACTGCCGGGTGTTCGGGGAATCCACCTTCTTCTGCCCGGAAAGGTGGTTGAGGATGCGCAAATCATGGTTTCCCATCACGCACTGGGCGACCCCTTCCCTCACGAGGCGCATGACCAGCTGGTAGGACTCCACCACCTGCGGTCCCCGGTCGGCGATGTCTCCCACAAAGATGATTTGCCGGTCGTCAGGGTGCCGGAAGCGGGCAGAGTACCCGAGTTGTTTGAGCAGGCGTTGCAGTTCTGCGTAACACCCGTGAATGTCACCGATGATGTCGTACATGGTCGTGGTCAGGGTCTCGATTCAGGTTCTGGTCTGGGATTCAGTAACCTGCACCCAGAAAGTGCAGGCCGTGGGGTTTGACATTGGGGCCTGCCTCGGCACGGTTTTTGCCTTGCAGCAGGACTTCGAATTCACTGAGGGTCTGTCTGCCACTGCCAATCAGCAGCAGGGTCCCGATGATGGCGCGGATCTGGTGGCGCAGAAAGCTCTCGCCACGGATGTGCACGGACAGATGGACACCGGAGTGCTCCAGATGACAGCCGTAGATGATGCGTCGGGTCTGGCGCTCTTCCTGGGTGGCAAAAGCCCTGAAATCGTGTTCTCCGATCAGCAGTGCAGCAGCCTCTTCCATCTGCTTTAAGTTTAAAACATAAGGCACCCTCAGCGCACGGGTCTCATAGAGGGGACGCCTTTCTTCACAGAGCAACAGGTCATAGCGGTAGGCACGCCATTTGCAGCTGAAACGGGCGTGAAAACCCGTTCTGGCCTCTTCTGCTTTCAAAACGCTCAGGTCCTCGGGAAGGTGAGCGTTCAGAGCACGCTTCAGTTTTGAGATGGGCACCCTGAGGTTTTTCACATCCACATGCACAGGCATGTTTTCGGCATGCACCCCGGTGTCGGTGCGGCCACAGGCCACAGGGACATGGGCTTCGGCAAAGCGCGAAAGGGCTGTGTGAAGCTCGGCCTGCACGGTGCGTTCGCCTTTTGCCTGCATCTGCCAGCCCTGAAAATGGGTCCCAAGGTACTGGATTTCCAGGTACAGCCGCTGGTGGTCAGGTGGAGGGGCGTAGTCTGCCATTCGCTGTCAGCCTACGGGGTTTGGGTCTGGCTTTCAAGCGTCCCTTTTGCCGCGCAGGGCATAGTAGGCCTGTTTCTGCTCGTACATGCGTTCATCGGCAATGCGCAGCAGTTCGATCAGGCCTTCCGATTCATCCGGGAACAGGGACATCCCGATGCTGGCCCCCAGTGGGAACCCCCGGAGGCTCAGTGCCTGAATGGCGGTCTGGAAGCGCTCAGCGGCCTGCTGGGCTTCCAAAGTGCTGGTGGAGGGGAGGTAGGCCAGGAATTCATCTCCGCCCAGACGGAAGATCAGGTCGGTGGAACGCTGCACGCTCTTCAGGGACCGCCCCACCTGCCGGAGGATGTCATCGCCAAACTTGTGTCCGAAGTGGTCGTTGATGGCCTTGAAGCCGTTCAGGTCCATCAGCAGAAAGCTGGCAGGTTGCCCCGAGCGCCTGAGGCTGGCAAGCCCGAGTGGAATGAGGTTTTCCAGGGCACGGCGGTTGGGGAGGCCTGTGAGGGGGTCGGTTGCAGCGGCCTCCGAGAGCTCCTGGCGCAGTTTTGCTTCCTGAACGATCACAGCAAGCTGGCTGCCCAGGAGTCCAGCTACCTCCAGAGCGTCCTGATCGAAAGCGTGTTTGTCCAGCATGTTGTTCAGGGACAGGAAAGCCAGCATTTGACCTTCATGCACAATGGGAACACACAGGTCGGCCTGCAGTTTTGCCAGGGGGACCAGATCCTGGAGCACGTCTGTCTGGATGCGCTGCACATCTGCATCGCTGCTGTCCAGCCTGCGGATGCGGGGAATGCCGTTCAGACACTCCTCCTGTGAGCCGCCGTACCAGACCAGAACGTCCTGTTCGGGAATCCGCACATGGGCCAGAGGACCAAGATCGAGCCCCTGGCTGGCAACCATGCGGTAATGCTGGTCCTCGCGGATCAGGAGGGCTCCGTACTGTGCTCCGGGAAGCAGGTCTGCAGCGGCGGTCATCAGCAGGGAATTGAGTTCATCCAGGCTCAGGGAGCGCAGGGCACTGAGGATGGCCTCACTTTTCTTGAGGCGCTCCAGCAGGGTCTGTTTCTGGATCAGCATCCCCAGCTGACGTCCCAGGTTGCTCAAGAACTCCTGCTCCTCACTGTCCCAGCGTTCATACTCCTTGCGCCCCACCACCAGAAAGGCCCTGGAGCGGCTCAGGGAAGGCAAGGGAATGATGGCAACGGCAGCCCGGTCAAAGTCAGGCAGGTGGTGGCTGCGGGCGGTCTCTTCATCATGGGTGAACAGGGCACGCTGCTCCAGGTAGGCCTTCCACAGCAGGTTGTGATTGAATTCCACATTCTGTGCGTCCAGAAGGGTGTGGGCGTAAGGCCTGAAGGTGTTCTTGTCGTACACGTACACCCCGCAACTGGTGTAATTGCGGTGGGAGAGCAGGGCGTAACACACCTGCTGGGCCCCCTCTTTGAGGTTGTGGGCGTCCTGCAGTTCCAGCGTGATGTAATTCAGGAAGGCATTTTCCTGATTGCGGGCAATTTGCGAAAGCCTCGCCTCCACCACTTTCAGCAGTTCATCAAGCTGGATGTGACGGGGCACCCCCCGCACTTCCAGCTGCGTCACCCGCTGGTTCAGGGCATAGATGGCGTAGGTGTTTGGAAGGGTCTGGATGATGTTCTGGTGGAGTTCCACCGATTTCACTCCATTGGACAGCAGGAAATCGCGGGTGTAGTTCAGCACGCTTTCCACGGTGGGGCTGTCTTCCAGTTCGCTCCACAGGCCCAGAAGCAGAGACTGGGTGGTCCCTGTGGGAGCGGTGCGGGGCCTGCGGTAGACCAGGCCAATGAAGTTGGCCAGCACCAGCATCCCGGCCACCAGCAGGGTTTTGCTGGCAATGGGGGTGCTCCAGCCCAGCACGATCAGCATGGCCAGCACAAAAGCACTGATGGGACCCGCAGGAATCGGGTAGATCAGCAGGGTGCCTGCAATGAGGAGGGCCACCAGCAGTCCCACCAGTTGAACGGGATACAGCTGAACCAGCAGCAGCACACCTCCTGCTGCGAGCAGGGGCAGGGCCATCTTGCTCCAGAGGGTGCGAGACACCGTCAGGGTGTTCATTTCAGTGCCCCCATCCACTGCCTCAGGTCCCGGTGGCTGAGCGGTCTCGAGATGTGGTACCCCTGAATCAGGTCGCAGCGGTGGGTCCTCAGCCACTGCACCTGCTCTGAAGTCTCCACCCCTTCGGCGATCACTTTGAAACCCAGCCCATGCCCGAGCTGGATCAGGCTGTCCATCAGGCGGTTGTCGGTCTCCGACTCCCCGAGGTAGGTGGTGAAACTGCGGTCCAGCTTCAGGACATCCAGAGGCAGATGTTTCAGGTAGCTCATGGAGGAGTACCCCACCCCGAAATCGTCCAGAGCCACCTTGATGCCCCACCTGCGCATCTCTTCGAGCCTGGAGACCACCACATCCCGTTCCTGCATCAGGGTGCCCTCGGTGACTTCAATCTGCAGCCTTGAAGCCCTTTCTCCCAGACGAAGGGCAAAGTCCCGCATCCAGGCAAAGAATTCAGAGTCGCGGATGGTGCTCGGAGACAGGTTCACCGAGCAGACAAAATCCAGGTCGCGCAATTCCTCCATGGCCAGCTCAATGACCCGCTGGTCCAGCCTGCGAATCAGGCCTGTCTCCTCGGCCAGATTGATGAATTCCTCGGGCGAGATGAAGCGTCCCTGGCGGTTTTGCAGGCGCACCAGGCATTCCACCCCCCACAGTTTCTGCTGGTGAATGTCCCACAGGGGCTGGTACTGCAGCACCAGTTTGCGTTTCTGGATGGCATCTCTGAGTTCCTGCTCGATCAGCATGCGTTCGCTGGAGGGAAGGTCAAACTCAGGGCGGTACACGGCCACCCCCTGGCGGTTCAGTTTGGCGTACCTCAGGGCAGAGTTGGCCTGCCGCAGCAAATCATGGTAGGTCTGACCCTGGTGGGGATAGATGGCCAGACCCATCGCCAGAGACAGGATGTGTTGCTGCCCTGCAAAGTGCAGGGGTTGCTCAAAAGCATTCTGCACGCTGTAGGCCACCTGCATCAGTTCCGAGATGGAAGAGCGGCGCAGCACCATGGCGAATTCATCCCCATCGAGCCTTCCGAGCAGGTCCGGGTGGGCCACATGCTTGCGCAGCTTTCGGGCCACGGCCTGCAGGAGTTCATCTCCCACGGCAAAGCCCAGAGAGTCATTGATGTCCTTGAAACGGTTGACGTCCCACAGCATCACCCCCACCACATTCTGTGGATCTGCGGTCAGGATGAGCTGGTCTGCGGTGTCCTGCAGGTACGCCCGGTTGTAGAGTCCGGTCAATTGATCCGACTGGTTCAGGTATTCGAGGCGTTCCAGCGAGGCTTTCTGGGCACTGATGTCCCGGACCACGGCCAGCACGTCCTCTTCGCTGTGACGGGCCACCCGGGCCTCAAAGAACTGCACACTCTGACCCAGATCGAGGGCGTATTCAATGGTCTGCAGTTCTGCTGTCTCCAGGGCTCTGGAGATCACATGCTCGAACATCTCTGCCAGATGGGGAGGGAAGAGGTCGTAAATGCGTTTTCCAAGAAACATCTCCACTGGAGCAGCAAGCAAATCAGGATCTGGAGAGTGCACGTCCTTGCACACACCAGATCGGTCAATCAGGAACACTGTGTCTGGAATGGCGCTCAGCATGGTGCGGTGTCGGGCTTCACTTTCCCGCAACTGGCGTTCTGCCTCCTTGCGGTCCCGGATGTCCCGGGCGATCAGCACGGTGATGCGTTCGGCGGTGTTGGGTTCCACCCAGCTGCGGCACACCACCTCCACCTCCAGCCTTTCACCGGAGAGGCTTTTCCAGTGCTGCTCGGTCGGGGGCATGATCTGGTCCTCAGAAGGGAGGGCCTGCACCAGTTTCAGCAGGAAGGTCTGGTCTTCGGGTTCCACGACCTGCCAGAGGTTGAGTCCCACCGCCTGCTGGTCTGGAATGCCAAGCAGGGCGGCCATGCTGGAATTGGCATAGACGATGTCCAGCCGTTCACTGAGCATGCAGATGGCATCTGGCGAGATCTCCACCAGCGACCTGAAACGCTCCTCGCTCTGCATGACCTCGCTGATTTCTGGACGGACAGGGTTCAGAAACACCACCGCCCCTCCTGCAGGGCGGCTTTTCACAAACAGGTCCATCTCTGCTGGATGGTGTGCCGAGCGGTATTTGAGGTGGGCCGTGATGTGCTGGCCCTCGCGAGGAAGGTGTTCCCCTCGAAAGATGTTGCGGAGTTCTTCGCTGAAATGGCTGTCAAATGGGGTGTCCATGGGGTCCAGGGGAAGCAGGGTCCTGGCATAAGCGTTGCTGTAAATGCAGTACCCCTGGGGGTTGGTCACAATCACGCCACTTTCAATTGCATCTGTCAATTCATCCCAGATTGGCATGGTCTTCCTTTGGTTCCCGGACGTCTTTTGATGGTGCGAGCCATATTGGATTATACGCTTTCACCAAATGCGAGTCTAACGGTTCTGTTGCACAGAAATGTCTGCAGAAAGCAAAATGGGGCAACATCAGTGCAGAGCATCTCCTGGATGCAAGAGGAATTTTCCAGATTGCACATCAGGGATCTCCCGTCTTGCACCAGACAGGTCTTTTGTTTTCAGAGACCTGACCCGATAGACTCTGGGCATGAAGCATCACCTCTACCCGCACAGCACCACCTTCAGCCCTGATCCCCAGAGGGTGTTCTCATTCGATCTGGAGGGAAGGCTGATTTCGGTGTTCAAAGGTGGGGTGGTGTACAAGCGGGACCTGTCCAGCAACGTGCATGTGCGCTACCAGCAGGAGGGCAGACAGCGTGAGGTGCTGAACCCTGAGCAGGCCAGACGATTTTTTGAAGACGTTGAGAGGCAAATCCAGGACCTGCTCCCCATCCTGCCAGAGGATCTGGTTTGCAGGTTGAGAGACCGTTACACCCCGGATCAACTGCTGGACCAGAAAGCAAAGTTTTTGCAGGTGTACCGTCCCATCTCCATTCTGCCGCCCGATCAGTACCTCTCCGTGGTGCTGCAGGCCACCGAGGGGTGCACCTGGAACAAATGCACCTTCTGCAATTTCTACGCAGACCGTCCCTTCAAGGTGAAAACCCCGGAAGAGTTTGCAAAGCACGTGCAGGAGGTCCAGGCTTTCTTTGGTGAAGGGGTGCGGCTTCGCAAGAGTGTCTTTCTGGCAGACGGCAATGCCCTTGCCCTCAGCTTTTCCAGACTGCAGGAGATGCTCTTTCAAACCCGGCAGGCGTTTCCCGGTCTCCCGGTGGCCAGTTTCATTGATGTGTTCACAGGCAGCAGGCACACCCCTGAAGAGTGGACCGCCCTGAAAGACCTGGGCCTCCAGAGGGTCTTCATTGGCATGGAAAGTGGCCTGGACGAGGTGCTGCGCTTCATCAACAAGCCTGGATCTCAGGCAGACCTGCTGGAGTTTGTCTCTGAACTGAAACATGCAGGATTGCAGGTGGGCCTGATTCTGATGGTCGGGGTCGGTGGGCATGAATTCCGTGAACCTCATGCAGAGGCATCCCTGGAGGCCCTGAAAAAGATGCCTCTGGACGCAGGAGACCTGATTTACCTGTCGCCTTTTGTGGAACATCCAGGGTTCACGTACTCGGAGAAACGGGAAGCCGCAGGGCTCACCCCCATGTCTGAGCCTGAAGTGGAAACGGAACTGGCCCTGATGGCGAAAAGAGTGCGCAGCATGGGCCTGAAAGCTGCAAGATATGACATCCGGGAATTTCTGTACTGATTGATCAGGTGTGTTTCAGCTCACAGGAGTATGAAGGTCTATAAGGCAGATTCTTCAGTGGCACCAGCTCAGGACCAAACAACAGGCACCCTGACCCTGAAACATGTTATGGTCTGTCTGGTACACACTTTGCATTCTCAGGCCTGTTCAGAGGTGGACCCGGTTCAAGGTCAGTAAACTTGCACTGAATTCAAAGTTGTATGATACTGATCTGACAGAAGTCCACAACACTGAATGGCACTGTTTTTGCCTGTGCTGCACACCAAATCGATTAGGGGGAAACATGAGTAAGATTTCACGCCGCAACCTACTGAAGATTCTGGGTCTGGGAAGCGCTGTCACCGTGACCGGAAGTGCAGCCAGAGCACAGACCGCCACCTCTGGCAAAGTCACCCTTTTCACCTTCCTGCACTCCAACGACACCCACGACCACCTGGAGCCCACCACCGTCACCGGAACCGGACCCGACGGCAAGGCGTTCAGCGTGCAATACGGTGGGGTCGCCCGCGTCAAAACCCTCATCGACGAACTGAAGCGCCGCTCCATCAACCCGGTCATCCTGGATGCCGGAGATGTGTTCACCGGAACCCTCTATGGTCAGGTGTACAAAGGCCTTGCTGACCTGGCCTACATGGAAGCTTTTGGCACCCAGGCCCAGACCATCGGCAACCACGAGTTCGACAACGGTCCTGCACAGCTTGCCGATTACATCAAGAACGCCAGTTTCCCGGTGGTGTCCGCCAACATTGACGCTTCCGGTGACGAAAAACTCAAGGGCCTGATCAAGCCCTACACCATCGTCCAGACCGACAACGGGCCTCTTGGTGTGATCGGTGTGACCACCCCGGACACCCCCATCACTTCCAGCCCCGGAGACACCGTCAAATTCCTGGACCCCCGCGAAACCGTGCAGAAAGCTGCCGATGAACTGCGTGCCCAGGGCATCAACAACATCGTGCTGCTCTCCCACCTTGGGTACAGCGTGGATCTTGCTCTCGCGCCACAACTCAAAGGCGTGGGTGTGATCATCGGTGGTCACAGCCACACCCCCCTCGGCAAGTACGAAGGCCTCGGACTCCCCGCCTCAGAAGGGCCCTACCCCACCGTGCTGCAGGATGCCAGTGGCAACCCCATCCTGATTGTTCAGGCCTGGGAATGGGCCAAGTTCTACGGCTCCCTGCGCGTGGGCTTCAACGAAGAAGGTGTGCCCCAGACCTGGGTCGGCAAAGTTTACCCCGTCACTGCAGACTACAAGAACGACATCCGTCTGCAGGCCACCATGCGTGCTTTCCAGCTTCCCCTCGAAGCCTTCCGCAAGACCCCCGTGGGCACCGCTGCCGTCAAACTGAACGGCGACCGTCCAGACGTGCGCAAACGCGAGACCAACCTCGGCAACTTCATCAGCGACGCCTACCTGTGGGCCACCCAGAAGTATGGCACCCAGATCGCCCTGATGAACGGCGGGGGCATCCGGGCCAGCATCGCCGCAGGCACCGTGACCAACGGGGACACCATCACCGTGCAGCCCTTCGGCAACACCGTCTACGTGATGGATCTGACCGGCCAGGAAATCATCGCTGCCCTGGAAAACGGGGTCAGCGACTGGGCCAACGGAGCAGGTCGCTTCCTGCAGGTGGGCGGCATGCGCTACAGCTTCGACCCCACCAAGGCCGCAGGAAGCCGCGTCCTCAGCGCAGAAATCAAACAGGCCGATGGCACCTTCAAAGCCATTGACCCGGCAGCCACCTACAAAGTGGTCACCAACAACTTCATTGCGAACGGTGGGGACAACTTCGCTGTGCTGAAAAACGCCAGAGGGTTCCGTCAGGACACCTACCTCACCGACTACGTGGTGGTCAACGACTACTTCGCTTTCGTGAAATCTGCCAACCCTGTGGTGGAAGGTCGCATCACGATTGTGAACGAACCCAAGTAACATCTTGTGTCCATGGGCCGTTCCCCTGCGGGGGAACGGTTTTTGTTGACCGGGGTTGCTGAGGGCCAGCCCCTCAAACGCCCACCCATGTCCCCCTCTGTAGGGGCGGGCCGCTGGCTCGCCCTTATTGCAAGGAATCCAACCCCCACAACCCCCGTGATGCCAGTTCCACCAGATTCCCACTGGGATCGTAGAACAGGAGGGAATCTCCTTTGAGGCCCCCCCAGCTGTAGCGGGTCACTTCAAAACCAGCAACTTCCAGACGGGCCTCCCAGAAGTCCAGGCGGTCCTGCTCCATTTCAAAGCAGACATGTCCTCCGGGCCTGACCCCATGGGTGGGCAGGGTGCCTGGCCTGAGGGATTCTTCGGGGTTGAACAGCAGGAGCATGCCGTTGCCTGCCTTCAGGAAAACGTGGCGCGGGAGTCTGCGGGAGTGCACCTCAAAACCCAGCAGGCCACAGTAGAACGCTTCTGCTTCCAGCAGGTCATGCACATACAGGCAGGTTTCGAGAATGTTCATGTGGGTCTATTGTATAAAAGTCGCATAAAACAGATGCCTGTTTCTGAAGCGCAGGAACACTTCTTCCTCAGCTCTCGTACCATGAAATGGAGGGTTCCATGATTTTCTGGCTGTGTTTGCTCATTGGAGGTGCATTGATTCTGGTTTCACTGCTGTTCCAGCATGACAGCACGGTGGACGCGGGTTCTCCAGACCTGCATGATGTTTTTTCCTGGCTGAACCTCAGGGCTGTGGTGTTTGCTGTGGCTTTTTTTGGTCTGGGGGGCGTGATTGCGTCCCGTCTGGGCCTGAACATGGGGGGACAGTGGGTTTTCGCCCTGATCACGGGCCTGAGTGTGGGCATCACCACGGCCTGGCTTTTCCGTTATGCCAGACAGCAGGAGTTCAGTGGTCAGGTGGGTGATCTGGTGGGACGCACCGGCAAGGTGATCGTTCCCCCGAGGCCCGAACATCCCGGCAAGGTGATGCTGACGGTTTCCGGTCAGGTCACCGAATTTCACGCCCACTCGAGTGACCTCTTGCAGGTGGGTGAGCCCATCATCGTGGTTGGGGTGGAACAGGGTACATTGAATGTCAGGCGCTGGCATCAGATCTGACCTGAACAGCGTGACAGCATTGAGGAGGATTCAATGAACAATCTGGATTTGAGTTCGCTGCTGGTGATCGTGGGTCTGGTGGTCATCGCAGTGGTATTTGTGGTCATTCTGGTCAAGAATTTTCTGATTGTGGTGCCCCCGAACCGGGTGCTGGTGATTTCAGGTCGCCGCACTGCCCAGGAGGGGGGCGATTCGGTGGGTTACCGGGTGATCCGTGGGGGGCGTGCTTTCCGGGTTCCAGTGCTGGAACAGATCAACTGGATGGACCTCAACACCATCCCACTGGACCTCACCGTGCAGAATGCCTACTCCAAAGGGGGCATTCCACTGACTGTGCACGCTGTGGCGAACGTCAAGGTCAATGCCAGAGAGCCTTACCTCTCCAATGCCATTGAGCGTTTTCTGGAAGTGAAACGGGAGCAGATCACCCAGATCACCAAGGACACCCTGGAGGGGAACCTCCGTGGCATCATCGCCACCCTGACCCCCGAGGAGATCAACGAGGACCGCCTGCGCTTCGCAGAAGCCCTGATCGAAGAGGCTGAGCACGACATGCACAAGATCGGCATGCAGCTCGACACCCTCAAGATCCAGAACGTCTCGGATGAATCAGGATATCTGGATTCCATCGGTCGCCGTAGAACTGCCGAGGTTCTGAAAGAGGCCCGCATTGCCGAGGCCGAGCGCAACGCCGAAGCCACCCAGGCCGAGGCGGGTGCACAGCAGCGTTCCCAGGTGTCCCAGGCCCAGGCGCAGCAGGCGATCATTGAAGAGCAGAACAAACTCAGGGTCCGTACGGCCGAACTGAATGCCGTTGCTGTTGCCAAGGAGAATGAAGCTGCAGTGGCCGGGGAACGGGCCCGGGTGATTGCCGAGCAGGAACTGGAGCACCAGCGGATCGTGCTGAACCAGAAGCGTCTGGAAGCCGACGTGATCACCCCTGCCCGTGCACAACGCGAAGCCAGCCTGCTGGAAGCCCAGGCCGATGCAGCCCCCATCATCGAAGAGGGCCGTGCCAAGGCAGAAGCGTTCCGTTTGCTGGTTGAAGCGTTCAATCAGGCGGGAGTTGCAGGAGAGCGCGCGTTCATCCTCAACATGATGCCCACCCTGGTCAAAGAGATGGCCGATGCTGTGCGCAGCGTCAAGATCGACAAACTCAACGTCATCGATTCTGGCAACGGTGAAGGCTTCAATTCCACCCTGCACAACCTGCCGAAAGGCATCCTGAGCCTGCTGGATCAGGTGGAGACCACCACCGGAGTGGACCTGCTCTCCACCTTCAAACGCAGTGCAGAGCAGCACGAAGCCCGGACTGAAGGCAAGCAGGACCATGCATAAAATCTTGCTGATTTCGGCTGCGCTTGCTGGAGTGTCTTTTGCCCAGTTCACCCAGGCGGTGACCCCCGAGCAGGCCCTTGCCAGACTGTTCACCCAGGGGCCCATCAAGCCCGAATGGTTTGCACCAGAGGTTCTCAAGCAGGTTCCACTGGCCCAGATTCAGGCGGTCATCACCGGAATTGCCCAGCAGGGAGGGGCTTTCCAGAAAGCGGTCCCTGCAGGGCAGGATTTCACGCTGGAATTCGAGAAAACCCTGGTGACAGCCACCCTCCGACTGGACGCCCAGGGCAAGATCACCACCCTGCTTTTCAAGGCGGTGAAGCCCAGGGTCAAGGACCTGAGGGAAGCCATGAAAGGCTACTTCACCCTGCCAGGAAAATTCAGTGTGGTGGTCATGAAAAATGGGCAGGTCCTTCAGCAGGCTGGAGTCACAGAGCCTCTGGCGGTGGGGTCCACTTTCAAACTTGCGGTGCTGGCTGCCCTTCAGGAACAGATTGAGGCAAAAAAACTGGGCTGGGACACGGTGGTCACCCTCGAACCCCAGGACATCAGCCTGCCCAGCGGTCAACTGCAAGACTGGTATCCCGGAGCCCATTTCACCCTGGAAACCCTGGCAGGCCTGATGGTCTCCCAGAGCGACAACACTGCAACAGATGCACTGATTCGCATTCTGGGCAGGGAGGCCATTGAAAAATTTCTGCCTGCAGCCAATCAGCCCCTGCTGACCACCCGCAATCTTTTTGCCCTGAGAGACGCCGCAAACAAGTCCGCACTTGAGCTCTACCTCAAAGGGGATGTGGCCGCAAAGCGTGAGGTCCTGAAGCAACTCGACCAGATCCCGGCGCAGAAGATCCAGTTCTCAGGCACCCAGGGAGACCTGCGGGCCGAGTGGCTCCTCACCCCCACCGAGGCCTGCACCCTGATGTCAAAAGTGCAGAACCTGAAAATCACCCAGATCAATCCGGGTGTGGTCAACCCTGCAGACTGGAAGCAGGTCAGTTACAAAGGCGGCAGTGAGGTGGGCGTGCTGAACCTGACCACCGCACTGCTGGACCAGGCAGGCAACACTTACTGTGTCAGTGCCACCTGGAATCACACCCAGGCCATCGATGACAGCAATTTCATCCAGCTGTACATGAATGTCCTCGGCAGTCTGGAGTGAATCCATCTTCAGAAGACCCCGCATGTGCGGGGTCTTTTTGTTGTTTTCTGCGTCTCAGGAGGTGTAGCTGGCACTGGAGCTCGAATAATTCTGCTGATCGTCCTGCAGCACCTTGAAGGCCACTGTTCCCAGCAGGGCCAGCAGTTCTGCAGGCACATTGCCCTGAATCTCAAGGTCCTTGCCCTCGACCTGACCACCGATGCGTCCAGCAAGCTGATTTCCCTCGGCACGGAAGTTCAGGTCATATCCCAGCGAGGGGCCTCCGAACCTTCCAGTGATGTGCTGGCCTTCAATATCAAAAAGAATGTCCTGTCCAATAAAATTTCCTCCCAGACGTCCTTCGCTGTGTCTGCCCAGCTGGACATTCACATCAAAACCATCGCTGCTGCCACCAATGCGGCCTCGCACCGTCTGGTTTTCAATGTTCAGGAGGATGTTCTTGCCAATCTGGGCTCCACCGATGCGTCCACGTACCAGGGGAGGGGTGTATGTGGCCTGGATGTCATATCCCACACTGCTGCCACCAATGCGTCCCTGTATTTCCATGACACCAGTTTACGGTTTGAACCGTCTACATTGTTACACTTTTATCACATTTGTATGGGCATTGAACCTGTATGTGTTGTTGCCTGACACAACAAAAGAGGGGAAGCCAGACTTCCCCTTTATGCATGTCGTTCAGCCTTTTTTGCGAGTCTCGGCCAGTTTCATCCAGTCCTGGGGGGAAAGTTCATCCAGGATGTTGAATTCTCCGGCATTCCACACGCTTTCTCCACCATCAATGTGGATCAGGTCTCCGGTGATGAAGCCTGAGAGGTCGCTCAGCAGGTAGCTTGCAAGGTTGGCCAGTTCCACATGGTCGCCATAACGCCTGAGTGGGATGCGGCTCTTGAGTTTTTCGCCGAACTCTTCAGAGGGGAGAAGCCTTTCCCATGCCCCTTCGGTGGGGAAAGGACCGGGAGCCACAGCATTCAGGCGGATGCCGTATTTGCCCCACTCTGCAGCCAGAGATTTGGTCAGGGTTACGACCCCTGCCTTGGCAACAGCACTGGGCACCACATAGCCACTGCCGCTCTGCGCGTAGGTGGTGGCGATGTTCAGGACCACGCCGCCACTTTTGCGGGCAATCCAGCGTTTCCCGAGTTCCAGGGTGCAGTAGAAGGTCCCATGCAGCACGATGCCCAGCACGGCGTCCACAGCACGGTGGGAGAGCATCTGGGTGGGGGAGATGAAGTTCCCTGCAGCATTGTTGACCAGGGCATCAATGGGCCTGCGTTTTTCGATGGTGTCAATGACTTCCGTGACCTGCTCGGGGTTTCTCACATCACAGGTCTGGTAGAAGACAGGCCCAAGATCTTTGAATTCCTCTGCCGTTTCTTGCAGCACATTTTCACGGCGACCCAGGATGGTGACTTCTGCACCGAGTTCCAGAAACCGCTTCACCATGCTTTTGCCCAGCCCACTGCCACCACCGGTGACCAGGACGTGCTTGCCTGCCAGCAAATCATTTTGAAACATGTCTTTCTCCTTGTGTTTTTCAGTGTACCCAAATTTCTGTACTGAGTCAAAAATTAAGACGGGGGTGAGGGGTGTTGACAGTGCACTAGTAAACTAGTACACTAAGGCCATAGAAAGAAGGAGGAGAAATGAGCATCCTTGCCATTCAAGATTTACACAAGACCTACGGAGCCCGCCCCGCCGTCCAGGGCGTCAACATGAAAATTGGCAGCGGCCAGATCTACGGATTTCTCGGCCCCAACGGAGCAGGAAAAACCACCACCATCCGCATGCTGCTGGGCCTGATCCGTCCCTCCAGAGGCAACATTCAACTCTTTGAACAACACCTCAACCGCCGTGCCCTCACCAAAGTGGGAGCCATTGTGGAAGCCCCCAGTGCCTACGGTCACCTGACCGGCAAAGAAAACCTGCAGGTGGTGGCCCGCCTCAGGGGCATGAGCGAACGCCGCATCCCTGAACTGCTGGACTATGTGGGCCTGAAAGACGCCCAGAACCGGGTGGTGCGCGGTTACTCGCTTGGCATGAAAGGCCGCCTCTCCATCGCCGCAGCCCTGATGGGTTCCCCTGAATTTCTGGTCCTTGATGAACCCACCAACGGCCTTGACCCCAACGGCATCCGTGAAGTGCGCGAACTGATCCAGTCCCTGCCCCAGCGTGGCATCACCGTGATGGTCTCCAGCCACATCCTCTCCGAAGTCGAACAGATGGCCACCCACGTGGGCATCATCCACCAGGGCATGATGCGCTACGAAGGGGCCCTGAAAGACCTGCAGAACCGCTCCAAACCCACCCTGCGCATCCGGGTCAGTGATCCAGAAGTGGCTTTCAGCAAACTGCAAATGTCCTACCCCCAGGCCCAGCTTTCTGAAAAGACCATCGAACTCCCTGCCGATCCTGAGAAGGCCCCTGGCATCATCCGCGAACTGGTGCAGCAGAACTTCGATGTGTACAGCATCACTCCCCACCAGGCCACCCTCGAAGACCTCTTCATGAACATCACCAGCAAGGAGCGTGCACAATGATCGGTTTGCTGCAAGCAGAAGCCCTGAAATACCGCCGGACCCCCACTTTGCTTCTCTCCATCGGTGTGCCCATCGGACTGGGCCTCCTGATCTGGGCGGTCTTGACCTTCGGCAGTGGAATGAGCAGCCTGAAAGGGCCTGCCGGATGGAAAATGCTCGGAGAATTCATGACCCAGATGTGGATGCAGATGGTGCTTCCCTTCGGTGCAGCCATCATCAGCTCACAGGTGTGGGGTCTGGAAACCCAGGACAACCACCTCAAACACCTGCTGGTCCAGCCCATCACCCGCACCCAGGTGTACTTCACCAAACTGATTGCCCTGATTGCCCTGATCGGCCTTGGCATCCTCGTGATGGGTCTGGTTTACCTCGGAATTGGCGGCATCCGTGGCTTCGGTGAGGGCCAGCAGGTGCTCACCCTCCTCAAGAACCTCGGCCTGACCGGTCTGGTGGCCCTCCCCCTGGTGACCCTGCACCTGTGGATCAGCATGCGCGTCAAGGCCATGACCCTCAACATCTCCCTGGCCGTGCTTGGTGTGATGGCCGCAGGATTCGCCGCTGGCAGCAAGTTCTGGTACTACATTCCCTGGACCTACGCTCCTGCTGTGCTGAGCCCCAAGTTCCACGACATGGCCCTGATTCTGGGTGGCAGCGTGACCCTGGTCCTGATCCTCCTCAGCGTGCTGGACTTCCGCAGAAGAGACCTGCACTGACCTTCAAAACTCCCCTCCTCCTTGAATGATTGACAACCCATATATGAATCCCCGAGAGTGAATGGCTCTCGGGGTTTTTCTGTCCCAAAATCAGACGTGCTGACGGGGTTTTCTGCTGGCAAGCCACGCACCACCTGCGGCAATCAGGAACAGCACCCACTGTCCCAGCATCAGGAAATCCTGGGTGCTCTGGTGCCAGAGGGCAAGCTGCAACAGCCAGGAAACCGCGTAGAGCAGGCACAGGCCACTGACCACCTGGTACAGCACAGTGGCTTTCGGAAACCTCAGGCTGGCAAAGATCAGACCTGCAGCAAGCACCAGCAGGTCCACCGTGACCAGATGGAAGGCCCCCACTTTCATCAGCCAGTTCTGGTGCCCGGCAGGAGATGATGGCTGGAACTGCAACACCTCCTGTCCTCCCATGAACACATGAATTCCAAAAGCGAGCAGAAAGAACAGACCTGTGAAAAGGGCATAACCATTTAAACTTTTCATGAGTTACTCCTTTCAGTGGGTGGAGAGGGCTCCGGCACGAATCATGTTGTTGACCACCACATGATGGAAAGGGGAAATTACGGCGTAATACAGCCGCCCGGTCCAGTGGTGGTATTCAATCAGGGTGTAGAGCTGGATGGTGTCCTGCTGTTTTTCAACTGCAAGGTAAGCCGTCAGGTGTCGGTCTTTTGCCGCCGAGACCCAGAGGTTCCCCTCCGCATGCATGACGGTGAAAAAGGCAGCTTTTTTGCCTTTCACAAAAGGAACGTCTTTTGCAGAGATAGGCTGCATCTGGACAGCACCATGTCCCTTGAGGCCAATCAGGGGAACCAATTGGCCTCGCAGCCAGTACAGAAAGGTCAGCCATGCCGGGGAGTAGGAGAAGCATCCAGCGATGAATTCCCTGAGGGGTTTATGGGTCTTCACCCGCTTCACCTCGATGTAATCTGCCTTCTGAATGAAGGGGAGAAGTCCCTGGGGGTACTGCCCTGGCCGGTAACGGGTCTGGATCATCTGCGTTCCTCCTGTGAAACTCTGTTGAGATCACTCTGTTGATGGGCACTCTCAGAAATCAGGTGTTGTCGCCTCTGCCGCTCAGAGGCCCAGTCGGTCCAGCATGAGCAGGTGAATCCGGGCTTTTTCGGCACGGTCATGTTCAAAACTGGCCTGCTGGCTCCCCACGAACAGCCAGTAAAAGCCTCTGGCCAGCAAAGTGGCGGTCTCCTGCTCAGGAATGATCTGCAGGATCAGGTCATGCACGTACTGCTCGCGGGTGTGGTCCAGACGTTCCTGAACGGCGCGTGCACGGTCATCCACCCTGGCCCATCCCCGGAAAGAGACTTCCATGGCAGGCTCATAGGTGGTGATCTGTCTGACCAGTGCCCTCAGACGTGCCCTGGGATCTGCAATGGTCTGCAGGTGGGCAATGATGTCCAGGGTGGAGACCTGTTCATAAAAATCCAGCAGTGCCTGCTCGTAGTCGTTCAGATGGGCAAAGTGATGGTAGAAAGACCCTTTGGTGACTTGCAGGTGTTTGCACAGGGTGTCAATTTTGAGCCCCTGAACGCCACCTTTGCTCAGCAGGTGCAGGCCAGCCATGAAAAAATCTTCTTGGGTCTTGCGCATGAATTAAACATACCATACCGTATGGTATGTTTATCGGGATGAATGTCCCCTCAAAGGCTGAAAATTCTGCGAGAACGAAGTTGCTCGTCAGTCAGAGAAAAGGCCAGAGCAGCGACCAGAACAACAAGCAGAGCAGCCCAGGGATGGGCTTCTGGACTGTCAAAGGGTTGAAAGATCAGCAGAAAAGTTCCCCATCCACCTGCCAGATGAATGCCCACAGCCGCCCACTGTTGTGCTGCTCCCATTCTTGAACGGATCAGGTCTGAGAGCGCCGTGGTGACCAGCGCAGGAAGAAAACCTGCCAGAGGGGTCATCATCATGTTCAGAAACAAAGTTTGTGTGGCTTTTAGCAAAGAAAAGGAACTGCTCTCAGGATTCAAGAGTTGGAAGAGCAGGGTGGCCACCAGAGAGGCCACCAGCAACGCCACCCATTTCCTGGCGAGCCACGCCAGCAGGTTCATCTGGGTTGCAGTCTGGGCCGCAGGCGTTCATCAATCAGGAAGAACACCAGTGCAGCACCCATCGAGAGTCCAACAAAAAACCAGTCGTCGGAAGACAGGCGGGGCCTGAATCCGAGCAGGGCAAACATCACCAGAAATCCACCCAGCAGGTGAATCACCAGAGCAGAGGTGCGTCTGGCGTTGCCAAAAGCAGGACTGATGGCATCCGAGAGTCCAGTGGTGACCAGAGCAGGGAGAGAACCAATGTAAAGGGCAAAGAAACCTGCAGTGATCAGTCCTTCAACAGTGTGTGAAAAGAGAAGAGAAGAGCCATCCCACAGTTCCATGACCGCAAAGGCCACAGCCACCACCAGGGCAGCCCCAATCAGGGCCAGAACTTTTCTTCCAATCCATTTCAAGACGGGCATGAATCCTCCTTCAGGACCCTGAGGGTCTGCGTTTGCGCCGCAGCAGTTCGTCGAACACAAAAAAAGACAGGACGGCCAGCGCACAGAGTCCCAGTTTCTCCCAGTTCTCAGGTCCCCAGGGTCTTTCGTATCCATTTACGAGAAGCAGCAGAGGAAAGATTCCTGACAGGTGGACCAGCAGGGCAGCCCAGAGCCGAAACCTGCCCACAGAAGCAGCAAACAGGTCCGAAATTCCGGTGACCAGCAGGGCAGGAACCGCTCCAAACCACAGGGTCAGAAACCAGAACACCAGGGTCTCATACAGCAGGTTCGGGTGGATGCGGGCATCGGTTGGCTTGTCCTGAACCATCACAATGAAAGTCAGGATCAAGCCAGACCCAAGCAGGGCCAGCACTTTGCGGATGAGCCAGTGGTGCGCCAGCATGGCTTCACCTCCCTTGCAGGGTCATTGGGGGAGCTGGTCAGGACCTCTGGTGGCCTGCTGCCTGTGCAGGGCTTTCGAGCGCATGCCAGCAATGTTTTTCATGTTGAAGAAATGCATTCCACCGAGCACCAGCATCACCACACCCAGCTGGGCACAGAGGTATTTGATGATGTCTGGCAGAGCGTCAGGTGGGGTCCTGAAGTTCAGGAACAGGGCCACAAAGCCAATGTTGACCAGATAGAACCCGACCTTGAGCAACTGGTTCACCGAATCGGCCATGGTTTCATTGCCTCCAAAGGCATCCAGCAGAAAGATTCTGCCATTGCGGTGAAGGGTGTTCGCAACCCAGATGGTCAGGGTCAGGCTGACGCCCAGGTACAGCAGGTAAATCAAGGCTTCTGTCATATCAACCTCCTAAAGCTCTTATGGTTTCAGCTGTCTGGCAGCTGGAATCATCTGTTCAATCTGGGTCCCACCTGCGATTTCTGCACGATGGTGAGGACCTGTTCCAGAAAAGGCTGAATCATGGGCCTGAGCATGGGGAAGGTGCTCAGGTTCAGCACCTGTGCCACCAGATCGAGGGTCTGGTCGATCATCTCGCGGGTGGTGTGCTGGTTTTCGGTCTCGTCATAAATGAAGTGCATGATGAAGACCATCTGCAGGGCCCACAGGCCCAGAACCAGCAGTTTTTCGGTGTCCTCTGGCAGCTTCTGGTCTTTCAGGACCAGACGAATGGTCTCCAGGCCCCTCTCCTGGATGTTCATTGTGCCTGCACCCAGCACACTGAGAGGATGCTCTGGTTCACCGGCATATTTGAAGATGGTGCCCAGCAGTTTCTTGTCATGCTGAATCACATCGAATTTGGTGTGAAACAGGATTTTCATGCGCTCAGAAAGCAGAGGGGTTTTCAGAGCCTGTTCGGTGACCAGACGGTGGTGGGTGTCCTGAACGTGTTCATAATAAGCAGAAACGATGGCTTCCTTGCTGGGAAAGTAATAGTAGGCCGAACCCAGGGCCACTCCGGCAGCCTTGCTGATTTCTCGCATGGTAACGGCCTCAACCCCACGCTCTCTGAACATGCCCAGTGCAGTGCTCAGGATTCTGTTTCGGGTGTTGGAGGGATCGCCAGCATCAGATTTGAACATGTTCAAATGATAGGGCATGTTGTCTTCTGGCGCAAGAGGTTAGAATCCAGAAGTGACCGGACAGCCCAGAATTTTGCAAAAATGAGGGCCACGTCCAGATCAGACCTCACCGAATGGAGTCCACAGATGACTGAAATGTTAGACCCTTATCTATGGCTGGAAGACATTGAAGACCCCAGAGCCCTTACATGGGTGGAGCACCACAAGCAGGACCTGCAGGCCCTCACCTCAAAGTCAGAATTTGAAACCCTGCAGCAACAAATTGAGCAGGCCCTCAATGCCAACGACAACATTCCCTTTCCCACAGGCAGACAGGGCATGTATTACAACCTCTGGAGGGACGCAAAGAACCCGAGAGGACTCTGGCGCAGAACCAGTCCGGAGTCTTACCGGACAGCAAACCCGGATTGGGAAATTCTGCTGGATCTGGATGCCCTTGCAGCAGCAGAGCAGGAAAACTGGGTCTGGAAACATGTGGAGGTCTGCCCCCAGCAGCCAGACCGTGCCCTCATCTTCCTGTCCAGAGGGGGAGCAGATGCTGTGGTCATGCGCGAATTTGACCTGCAGACCCGCACTTTCCTGCCAGATGGCTTCCAGCTTCCAGAAGCCAAACAGTCTGCAAGCTGGAAAGATGCTGACACCCTGTGGTTCACTTCCGCACTCTCTGAGGCAGAAAAAACGGCAGCAGGGTACCCCTTCATCACCCGTGAATGGTCCAGGGGAACAGGTTTCACTGAGGCAAAGATCATTCACTCCGGGGAACCCACAGATGCAGGGGCCTGGACCTACAATGAAAACACAGCCGGACACCACCATCAGGTGATCCGGCAACTGGTGCACTTCTTTGATGCCCGCTTGCTGCTTCCCTGGGAGGGTGAAGTGCGGGTGCTGAACAAACCTCCTCGCTCAGAGGCCTTCTTTTTCCAGGATCAGGTGATCTGCTGGTTGCGCCAGCCCTGGACCCAGGGAGGCCAGGAGTTTGGTGCAGGAAGCCTGCTCATCACCTCTGTGCAGGAGGCACTGGAGGGACAGCCTGAGTACACTTTGCTTTTCAGGCCAGAAGAAGCCATGTCGGTGCAAAACGTCACGGTCACCCGGCAGCATGTGCTTGTGACGGTGCTGCACCATGTGCGCAGTGAAGTCCATGCCTTTTCCAGAACAGAAGGGCAGTGGGTGACCTCCAGAATCCCCGTTCCAGAACTCGCTCACATTGAACTCTGGCCTGAAGATCGAGAAGGCAGTGACGCTGCCCTGATGACGGTGACTGGATTTTTGACCCCCAGCACCCTTTACCGCCTGCTGCCTGATGGAACGCAGGAAATCCTGAAGTCCAACCCCCATTACTTCGATCCCACAGGATTGAAAGTGGAGCAGCATTTTGCAACCAGCAAAGATGGCACCCGCATTCCCTACTTTCAGGTGGCTGCAGAAGACCTTCAGCTGGATGGAAAGAACCCCACCCTGCTTTACGGCTATGGTGGCTTCGAGAATGCCAGAACCCCCATCTACAGTGCCAGCATGGGCCTTGGGTGGCTGAGAAAAGGCGGGGTGTATGTGCTCTCCAACATCCGGGGAGGCAGTGAATACGGACCGGCCTGGCACCAGGCGGCACTCAGGGAAAACCGCCAGCGTGCCTTCGATGACTTCATTGCCATTGCCGAGCACCTGATTGAGCGTGGGGTCACCTCTGCAGAACACCTCGGGGTCAGGGGAGGCAGCAATGGAGGTCTCTTGACCAGTGTCATGCTCACCCAGCGTCCAGACCTCTTCAAAGCCGTGGTTTCCGAGGTTCCCCTGACCGACATGCAGCGCTACCACAAGCTGCTGGCCGGAGCAAGCTGGATGGCCGAATACGGAAATCCAGAAACCGACGACTGGAACTTCATTCATAAGTACAGCCCCTACCACAACACCCGACCTGCCTCTGAGCAGAAATATCCCAGATCGCTGTTCCTGAGTTCCACCCGGGATGATCGGGTTCACCCTGGGCATGCCCGAAAAATGGTGGCCCGACTCAAAGAGCAGGGGCAGGATGTCCTGTACTACGAGAACACCGAGGGAGGACATGCAGGGTCTGCCAACAACCGACAGATGGCCCACTGGCAGTCCCTGATCTACACCTTCCTGTGGAATGAGCTCAACTGACCACAAAACAGAGGAGGGGAAACCCCTCCTCTTCTGGTTCTGATCTTGACTTACTGCACAGCGAAACTGACTGTGACCACTGCTGTCACGTCTTTTTCTAGACTGGTGGTGTCAAAAGAGCCATAATCATCCACCTGGGTGGTGAAGCGGGGGGTGATCTGAAAAACCCCCATCCGGGCACTCTTCATGGGACCAAGGTCACTGCCTGCACTCTTCACCATGATGCTGGCACGCTCTCTGGCGTCTTTGGTGGCCTCCTCAAGCAGTTTGATGCGAAGCTCGGGAAGCTGTGTGTAAAGGTACTGCAAAGGGCTGGATTCCAGAGGGATGCCCTTGGCAATCAGATTGCTGGCGGCCTGATTGATGGCAGGAACCTTCTTCACATCCTTGCTGCGAAGCTGGTAATGCTTGCGCAGGATGTACCCTTTGACACTGGATTCGCGACCATTTTCATCCCGGTTGTAGAAGGTGGTCGGTTCGGTGACGATGGCATCCTCAATGCGCTCTTCAGGGGTGAGGCTCTGGGTGTCCAGAAAAGCATCCACCGTTCTGGCGGCGGTGCTGATCTCGGTGTAGAGGTTTTGCAGTTCGGTGCCCTGGGTGCTGATGGAGAAATCCCAGATCACGTAATCCGAGGTGATGGCCTGTTTGGTGGAGCCGGTCACCGTGATGATGTCGTCTGCTTTCTTGATGTCTCTGAACCCAGAAACCGCAATGTAGGCGCACACGACAAGGGCAATTCCAAGGAGCAGTAAGCCGATGAGTAATTGTGGGAAATCTTGCTTCATTTGTTCACCTTGCCTTACGGTACTCCTTTAATTGGGGTTTTTCCTTTAATCTCCCTGAAGCCTTTCGGCTAGCTTGAGAACATGCTGGAAATTGTCAGAATCACTGACTGGAACGACCCGAGAATTGACGAATTTGGTGAGCTTCAGAACCGCGCTTATTTCGACCCGGACATGCTGATCCCCATGTGGGTGATCAAACAGATGATGCAAAACCCCAGCCCTCACCGCAATGATGCTCTGCTGGTCGCTGTGGAAGATGACAGGGTGCTCGGGGGGAGTGTGTTTCATTACCTGCCTCCTGCCCACGCAGGTTTTTCCAGCATCCTGGCTGTAGACCCTGAAGCCCGTGGAAAAGGGGTCGCCAGAGCCCTGCATCATGCCCGCTGGGAAACCCTCACAGAGATGGCCAAGGCCCCTCCCAGAGCTGTTTTCATTGATGTGGTGGCTCCAGACCGCCTCAGCGAAGAAGAACTGGCCCGTGAAAGGGAGTACGGGTTTGACCCCTGTGGCAGGAGGAAGGTTTTCAAGCACCTGGGGTTCAAGCAGCTGGACATTGAATACCACCAGCCTGTCGGAGGACTGGATGGGGGGCCTGTCACCAACATGGACCTGCTGATCTACGCCCCCAATTTGCGGGATGTTTTTCCGCTGGACTGGGTGCTCGATACCATGCACGCCTACTGGGTGCCCTGGCTGGGCAGTGAAAGGGCCCATCAGGCCACCGAGGAATTGAGGGCCAGAGCGAAAACCGACCCGGTGGACCTGCTACCACCCGACCACATGTGCGGTCCATAGGTGTTGTAGCGGATATGGATTTTTGAGCGCACAGGGTTATGCTTTGACCATGCAAAACCTGAAACCCTTCATCGATCAGGCCAGACTTGACCTTGCCGAACTGGTCGCACTCGAATCGGTCTCTGCCCAGGGCCGCATGCTGGCCGAAACCGCCAACCGGGTGAGTGAAATGCTGCAGGCAGAAGGCTTCACTGTGCAGGCTTACCTGGGAGATGTGGCCCCCATTCTGGTCGCAGAGGCCGGAGAGGGTCCCAGAACCCTCCTCATCTACAACCACTACGATGTGCAGCCCGAAAGTCCCATTGAGCTCTGGGATTCCCCACCTTTCGAGGCCACCGAGCGGGATGGTCGCCTGTATGGCCGGGGCATCAGCGATGACAAGGGAGAATTCATTTCCCGTCTGGCTGCAGTGCGTGCCCTGAAAGCCCAGAATGGTGGAAAGCTCCCCCTCAAGGTCAAATGGCTGATCGAAGGGGAAGAGGAGATTGGCAGCCCCAGTCTGGCCCGTTTCGTCCATGAGCATGCCAGCGAACTGCAGGCCGATGGTTGCTGGTGGGAATTCGGCAGCATCGACCCCGAAGGCAGACCCATCATCTACGCAGGCCTGAAAGGCATCATCTGCCTGGAACTGAGAGCAAAAGTCTCTGATTCGGACCTGCACTCCAGCCTGGGTGCAGTGGTGGACAATCCCCTCTACAAGCTCTCCAGGGCCATTGCCAGCATGCGTGACGCTTCTGGAAAAGTCACCATCGATGGCTTTTACGACGATGTGAGGGCCCCCTCCGAAGCAGATCTGGAGGCTGTCCGGAACATTCCTGATGAAAGTGCAGCCACGCGTCAGGCCTACGGGATCAAAGGTTACCTGGGAGGGGTGTCAGGAGAGGCCTACTACAGACGCCTGATCTTTGAGCCCTGCCTGAACGTCAACGGCTTTCATGGTGGATATGGGGATGCAGGCAGCAAAACGGTGCTTCCAGCAGAAGGCTTTGTCAAAATCGACTTCAGACTGGTGCCCGACCAGAGCCCTGAACGCATTCTGGAACTGCTGAGGGCCCACCTGGACGGCCAGGGCCTGGAAGACATCGAAATCATTGAACTGGAAAGCCATGAGCACCCGGCCCGCAGCGATGTTGCTGATCCTTTCGTGCAAACGGCCCTTCAGGTGGCCTCAGAAGTGCACGGCAAACCTGCAGTTTTGCAGCCCAGCAGTGCAGGCAGTGGCCCAATGCATCCCTTCATTGAGGCCATCGGGCTCCCTGTCATTGCTGCAGGCATCGGAAACCACGCTTCCAGGGTGCATGCCCCCAACGAGAACATCGTGATTGCCCACTTTGAAAAAGGCATCGAATTTGGTCTCAGGTTCATGGAGAGGCTCTCGAAGCTGTAAAAATTCCCTTGCAGAAAAAGAGGACAGAGTTGCTTCTGTCCTCTTTTTCTGCATATCAGGTTTCTAAAGGGTAACTTTGAGGGGTTCTGCGCTCTGAACCTCAAAAGGGAATTCGATCTGTTTCGCCACCCGAACCGCAAAATCCATTCCATGCTCGAGTCCGATCAGATGCAGGCTCAGGATCATCCCTGCCGAGACTCCGGCTGAAGTGAAGACCTTCCCTTCCTGAGTGAAAGGGATGCCTTCCTGAATGTTGACCTGAGGATAGGCTTTCTGCAGGTCCCCCAGATCCTCCCAGTGTGTGGTTGCTGTTTTGCCTTCAAGGAGTCCTGCCTCTGCCAGCAGGAATGCGCCTGTGCAGATGGAAGCTGTGGTCTCTGTCCCTTCATGCACCTGCCTGATCCACTCAATCACAGCGGATTTCTTGAGTTCTTCGGTGACCACACCTCCAGCCACAATCAAAACGTCCAGGGCAGGATGGTTTTCAATGGTGTGGTGGGGCAGCACCTGAAAGTTGTTTCTGCCCCTGATCGGGTGATCCTTTTCAGCAATCAGAAGGACCTCATACGGCTCGGGTTCACCAAGGCGTTTTTTCAGGCGGTTGGCCACACTGAACGCTTCAAAGGGGGCACTGAAATCCATCACTTCTGCTTCGTCAAAGATGTAGATCCCAACAGTTTTCATGGAGGCAGTGTAGATGGCACAAAAACAGGCCTTCTTGATTTGTCCGAATCTGTCCGGTTTCTGTCCGCTGCGTTGATCGGTGGAACAGGAGCATTCACCTGGACTGGCTCTTGTTGCTCTGTCAGAGGGTCTCCAAAGAAGCACAAAAAGAAAAAGGCCCCTTTGCAGGAGCCTGAAATTTCTGGTGCCGAGGAGGGGACTTGAACCCCTACACCCAAACGGGCGCTACCCCCTCAAAGTAGTGCGTCTACCAATTCCGCCACCTCGGCAGGGCAAGAAGTATGATATGTACAAATTGCGTTTTTGTCAAGACGTAGGCAAGATGGGTTATTTCTGCACCATGACAGTGAAAACCACAGCCCACCTTCTGTGATCCTCACCCCTGAAGGAAGCCATGTTCTGGAAACGTCCCTCTCCCAAAATCAGTGTTTCTGGTGTGCATGATCTGGCCCTCAGGGGGGTCAGTCACATCATCTCCATCAATGACCCGGATCGGGCTCCTCCCAGAGAGGTCTTGCAGAGTGATGCAGAAGTGCTGGTTCTCAAGTTCTCAGACACTTTCGAAAGTCTGGCAGGCAGCGATCCTCCAACCCTGCAGCACCTTCAGGCAGTGAAGGCGTTTATTGAAGAGGAAAGGCAGCAGATTCGCAGGGTGCATGTGCATTGCAAGGTGGGAACAAGCCGCTCCACAGCAGTGGCTTTGCTGGTGATGCACCTTCTGGAACCCCAGAAATCAGAAGCAGAACTGGTTCAGATGCTCAAAAAGGTCAGGCGTCAGGCAGCCCCCAATCCGCTGATCATCCGTCTGATGGATCAGCAGGAAGGCACGCACTTTGCAGAAGCATTAAGTTACACCTGAGTTACATCTGTCACCCATTCGGGGAATCTGTCGAGACAAATAAAATTGCCCTGAGCACAGGTTTTTCGGGCTTCCGGGGTCCAGAAGTACGCCAGGGGTGACACACTTTTGTCTAAGTGTATTGGGCAGCAAAACACTTTACAGCACCTGCAATTCATGTTACCTTTGTTCCTGTCGCTTGCAGGGTGCCAATTGGCGGGCTTTGCATGTCGAGACTTCACAATATGGAGAAACAACCATGAGCATCAACAAGACCGAAGTGATCCAGCAGTACGCAACCAAAGAAGGCGACACCGGCAGCACCGCAGTGCAGATTGCCATCCTCACCGCCCGCATCAACAACCTTTCTGCTCACCTGAACGTGAACCAGAAAGACAAGCACGGCCAGCGCGGCCTGCAGATGATGGTCGGTCAGCGCCGCCGCCTGCTGCGTTACCTGGAGCGCAGCGACTTCCAGGGCTACATCGAACTGACCGACAAGCTCGGCATTCGCCGTGGTCACGCACAGGTCAAGTAAGTCAAGTTGCACCCATGCCCACCCTTCGGGGTGGGTTTTTTTGTTCCTGATCTCAGCAGCCACTGTTTAAATCCAGATGTATCGTCCTGACCTTTCTATTCGCTTCTTGCCCTGACCACGCGCTTACGGGACGGCCCGTTTCGTGCTGGGCGCTTTGCTCAAGCAGAAGTCAGTTTAACTGACTTCTGCTGAAAGCAGTATGTTGATCCTGTGCACAAAATCCACATGCTGCTGCTTCTAGGAGCCCTCATGTCTGCAGCCCAGGCCAGAGAATTCAGAGTTCACGCCCTGCAACCCCAGTGGGAGATTGCGGTCTACAGGTCTGCAGAGACCTTCCAGAAATGGATGCGCAGCCAGTTGATGCTGGCCCAGACCAACTTTGACCCTGAGCGCCCCAACCTGGTGGTCCTGACAGAGCTCAATGGTCTTCCCCTGGCGATCAGGGGCTCAGTGCTGGCGCAGAAAGCCCCCAGCCTGCAACTGGCCCTGGCAGCAAGCCTCATCAAACACCTTCCAGAAAGTGCCTATTTTGCCCTTTCAAAAAAGGTCAACATTGTGCAGGGCCTGATGCTGGCCCTCGCTCCAGAAAACATGCAACTGTACCTGAGGACCTGTGCAGAGCTTGCAAGGGAACATCAGGTTTACCTGCTCTGTGGCAGCAGTGTGCACCCCAGACTCACAGAGCAAAACGGCACCATCCGCATGGGTGCTCCTGAACTCTACAATCAGGCGGTCTTGCTCAGTCCAGAAGGCAAAGTGCTTGGAACCTGGGACAAGGTTCACCTCACGGCAGATGAGTACCCACTCGGCATGGTGGATGCCCCTTTAAAGGATCTGGTCACGGTTCCCACTCCAGTGGGAGACATCGGGGTGGCCACCAGTCTGGACGCCTTCAGGCCAGATGTGATCGAGCAACTTGAGCGCACAGGGACCACTGTTTTTCTTCAACCCGATGCCAATGCCACAGAGTGGACAGGCACCGAGCACGGGACCTCCACAACAAGGCCCCAGCCGGAAGCGTGGCTGGACAGCAGCTGGGCTGTCGTGCAAAACAGCAGGACCATTCAGTACGCCGTGAATCCGATGGTGGTGGGCAACCTGTTTGATGTGAGTTTCGATGGACAGAGTGCCATCATTGGCAAGGCAGACCAGGCCGCCAACCAGCAGTCTTACATCATGACCGAGCCCAGAGCGGGATTCCTGGCCCTGATGCCCTGGGTGAAAGAGGGTACCCCTGAAGAGCTCAGGACCCTGGGGGAAAAGCTGAAAGCAGGCTCGAAAGATCCACAGGAAAACCAGTACCGCTCAGGGGCCATCTTTGCAGATCTGACCTTGCCAGCGAGCACCGTGCCACCCCATCCGTTGCGTCCTTATGAACAGGCCTTGCAGGCTGTGATTGACGGCAAAGACATCCACAATCCAGCCAGAGCCCTGGGTTTTTTCTGGTGGATCGTGGGAGGTCTGCTGCTCATGTCTCTGTTCAGCAGGGCAAAAAAAGGAACAAAAGTGGTGCTGGGCCTGTTGGGTCTGCTGCTGGTTGGGCTGGGATTCTAGAGCAGTCCAGCGTCATTGACCCGGTTGTTCTGCAAGGTGATGGTTTTGCGCGTTTTCAGGACCCGCAGTTCCACTTTTCCTGAAGGAAGCTGGGTGAATCCGAAATATCCCGTTGCATCCGTAACGGTGCGGGCCACCAGACGACCCGATTTCCAGAGTTCCACAGCCACCCCAGACGTCTCCTTGCCTTTCAATCGGCCTTTTAAAGAGGTGCTGGGCAGAGGGGCCACATCAAAGGCCTCACCTGCGGGCAGCAGGTTTTTCAGCCCCTCGTATTCGGTGGTCACAACAGGATTGGACATGTAGTTCCCGAGGGTCGGGAAACGGTAAGAGTAACCCGCCCATCCCATCCCTGCCTCCAGGGCTTTCTGGGTCTGGGCCTGAATGCCAGCAAAATCATTGAGGTACCAGGCGATGCCAGACGCATTCACTCCAGCCTGTTTCGCTGCAAAATCCACCCACCCTGCGTACCACTGGTCCTGCGGGGCTTTGCTCTGGCGTTTGTAGTTCATCATCACGTTCAGCTCCAGATAGCCTTCTCTCAGCCACTGGGGCCAGTTCTGCAAAACCTCGCCATAAGTGCGGGTGGTTTTGAACTCTTCTGTGGTCTTCGGTGCAGCCCCGTAAGTGATGGTGGCCGCACTGAACCACGCTCTGGGCTTCACGCTTTTGACCTCCAGAAAGAGGTGTTTGACCAGCAGAGACACCTGTTCCCTTCTCCAGTCGCTCCATTTCCGGTCCTGGGGAATGGGCACACTGGTGGCCCCGGTTTCCCTGAAGTACCTGGAGAGCGAATAGGGATTGTATCCCCAGATGGGAGCACTGATCTTGACCGGATCAGGATACCGGATGCGGTCCAGCATGATGCCATCGAGTTCATAATTCTGGGCCAGGCTGCGCAGACCATCGGCAAAGAACTTCACCACCCCGGGATGGGCGAGGTCAAAGTAATAGTCTCTGCCGGTGTAGGCCTCACCTGCATTGTTGAAGGTCAGCCAGGTGTCTGCAAACTCATCCAGACCGTGGGCATTGATGGGATGAAGGGGGTTCTGGGGAGGGGTCACCTCACTGTTGGTCATCCCGTGAATGATCACCCAGGCGTGCACCTGCATGCCTGCTTTGTGGGCTTCACGGATCAGGACGTCCAGAGGATCAAACCCTCTGGGCATGGCAGGATCTTCCGTCACCGGGAAGGTGCTTTTCAGGCAGTAGCAATCTGCCCGCCTCACCACCTGGGGAAAAAGGGTGTTGAGGCCCATGGTTCGGGCATCCTGCACCAGTTTCCTGATTTCCGTTTCGGTTTTGAAACCTGGACCAAAAGCGTCCACCCACAGGCCCCGAAGGGGTGCAGCAGCAGCGGTGGAGAGCAAAGCAGACAGAAGGAGCACGATGCGTTTCATGGTGTCTGGGTCAGTATACGGGCTGCCTGTGAAAATTGGCCTTAAGGTTTGCAGGCCCTTTCAACACAAATGTGCACTTCCGGGAAAGTGTGCTATAATTGCAAGGCTTATTCTGGGCCGAAGAGGCTCAGGACTCCAAGGGAGGCTTAAGAACATGGCTAAAGTCTGCGAACTTTGCGGAAAAGGACCCGTCGTGGTGAACAGTGTCATCCGTCGTGGTAAGGCAAAAAAAGATGGCGGTGTGGGTCGTAAAACCACCGGCATCACCAAAACCCGTCAGCTGCCCAACCTGCAGCGTGTGACCCTGCGCCGTGGTGAAGCCACCCTGCGCCTGCGTGTCTGCACCAAGTGCCTGAAGAGCGCCCACACCCTCTAAGGGTGCGGTCCACCTAGCAAGCCTCACTTCTGAATCCCTGGAGTGAGGCTTAACTTTTGCAGGCAGACCATTGCTTAACTGAAAACGCAGATGCACAGCGCTGCGTTTTTTTCTATTGTTGAAATGAAAAAACCAGTAAAGGACAATGGAACATGCCCAAACTCAATCAAATTATCGCTGTGGAAAAATCAGTCAAAAGCCGCTCTTTTCAGGAACTCACTGAGGCGCATCACGCCCTGCAGAAACCCACCCTGCTTGCGGGCATCTCCCGCACCTACAGACCCAAAGATGAAGAGGGAGAGCAACTGCCTCCCGAGTCCACCCGTGTGCAGGTGAAAGCAGAGGAGATCATTCAGCGCACCTCACAGATCCTCTCCAATCTTTTTGATGTGACTGCCACCAAAGACTGGACCAACTGTGAAGCCAGAGCCAATGTGGTGGTCGGGGAACAGGTTCTGCTGAAAGACGTTCCCGTGAGCTATCTGCTTTTCCTGGAAAAACAACTGGTGGATCTGGTGACCTTTGTGCGTAAGCTGCCTGTGCTGGACGCCTCCGAAAGCTGGTCTTTCGACCCTGGTGCAGACTGCTACGCCACAGAACCCATCCAGACGGTGCGCACCAAGAAAATCCCACGCAACCACGTCAAAGCAGAGGCCACCGACAAGCACCCCGCCCAGGTGGAGGTCTACTACGAGGATGTGACTGTGGGTTACTGGCGCACCATCAAATTCTCTGGAGCCCTCCCTGCCCAGCGGGTCCATGAGCTTCTGGGTCGCATCCAGAAGTTGCAACAGGCCGTCAAATTTGCCCGTGAAGAAGCCAACGGCGTGGAGGCAAAAGAGCAGAAGGTTGGAGAAAAGATCTTCAATTACCTCTTCGGTTGATCTGGCCTACGCCGTTTGATGAATGCCCGGGGTCTGGCCCACCTCTATAATGGGTTCTGGAGTACCAGGCTCAGTCTGAACTTCAAGCTCACCGGAGCGAGGTGCACAGTGCAGGTTCGACTCCTGCCCCTGCCACTCCTGGCAGGGTGGCCCAACGGCAGAGGCACACCCAACTCCACCATCAACTTCAAGTTCTTGCTCCAGACTCCGTATTCGCTGCTGAACGTCAAATCGAATGCCAATGGTCGGAACTTGCTGGATATGGGTTCAAATCTCATCTGGCCCGCCACTCATGGGCCGGTGGCCTAACGGTAAGGCACAGCAACCTCAAGAATGAACCAGAGGCTTAAACGTGTTGATGTGTGCAATTGAGCAGCACACCCTGGCTCCGAATCAGGCTACGATTCGGGGCCGCTTTTTTGGACCCCCTGACAGATTCTGAGCTCAGGCTTCCAGGGTGTTGCGCGGTGCTTCAGGCTTTCTGGCGAACAGACTGGAGGCCATCAGCAGAATGGTCCCAGAGACAATGCAGATGTCTGCAAGGTTGAAAATGGGAAAGGGCTGCCCATAAATCCTCTGTGTGACCCAGGACAATTGGTGGGAATAAAACATGTCAATCACCTTGCCATACCAGAAAACATCAATGGCGTTTCCCACAGCCCCCACAGCGATCAGGAGCAAACTCCAGAAGGTGATGCCCTGGGGTTTCTGTTTTGAAAGATAAAACAGAAGGCCAATTCCCACCCCAACACGAAGCACAGCCAGGAAGACAGTGGCTCCAGCAAACAGGTTCCACGCTGCCCCTGTGTTAAAGGTGAGGATAAGGGACAGGACGTTCTGAATCACGGGTGTGTAGGTATCGGTCTGCAGGTGACCCAGAGACCAGACTTTAAGCCACTGGTCCAGTCCAATCAATACAGCGAAAATCAAGAGGGCAACGGGCATACTGCATGGTATCTGCCCGGAAGATGAGATAAAAAAACCGGAGGTAACCTCCAGTCACAGTTCCAAAACAGTGTTCAGGCTTCTGGCGTGGTTTGCTTTTTGGGCTCAGGTTTCTTGCTGAAGAGGCTGGCTGCAATCAGCAAAATGGTTCCCACCACCACACAGGAATCTGCAATGTTGAAAATGGGGAAGTCCTGCTGATGGATCTTCTGGGTGACCCAGGAGAGCTGGTGGGAGTAGAACATGTCCACCACTTTGCCCAGGCGAATGCCATCAATGGCATTGCCCACTGCTCCAGCAGCGATCAGAACCAGAGACCAGAAGGTGATGCCTCTGGGTTTTTCCCTCCAGAGGTAGACCAGAATCCCGATTCCCACCACCAGGCGCAGCACAGCCAGAATTTTGGTGGCTCCACCCAGCATTCCCCAGGCGGCACCTGTGTTGTAGACCAGGGTCAGGGAGAGCACATTGTCAATCAGGGGTTTCAGAACGTAAGGCTGCAGGTTTCCGACCGACCAGGCTTTAAGCCACTGGTCAAGACCAATCAGCACGGCAAAGACAATCAGAGCAAGCGGCATCCCTAGAAGTATACCGGAGCCAAAAATGAAACGGGTAGGGAAGATCACTGGCAGTGTGCAGCGCAGCCTGAGCTGCGTCAAATCCGTACAAAACAACTTTCCGTCAGAGCAAAAATGTTAGATTAAACCCATGGCGAAAGTGGAGTCCTTCGATTTAGACCACACCAGGGTTCGCGCTCCATACGTGCGCATTGCTGGCGTGAAACACACCCCGAAAGGGGACACCATCACCAAATATGACCTGCGTCTGACCCAGCCCAATCAGGAAGCCATCGATTCCGCAACCCTACACACCCTGGAGCACCTGCTTGCAGGCTACCTGAGAGACCACCTGGAGAATGTGCTGGATGTGTCCCCCATGGGCTGCCGCACGGGCATGTACATGGCTGTGATCGCTGAACCTGCTCCTGACGATGTGCGAGCAGCTTTCGAGAAATCCCTTGAAAATGTGGCCCAGCACGGTGAGAAGATTCCCGGAGTCAGTGAACTGGAATGTGGCAACTACCGGGACCATGACCTGCAAAATGCCAGAGCGGTGGCCAGAAAAGTGCTGGACCAGGGCCTGATTGTGCAGGAGACCATCAACATTCAAAGATGACACGGCAGCGATGACACAGCTTCCCCCCTCAGACGACCCCCTCAAAGCACTTGACCAGACCCTGCTGCAGCTCCTGACTGCGCTGGAGGTCGTTCTGATTGCCCGTCCTCTGGCCACTGTCCTGGGGGAAGAAGAAGAGGTGACCGGTGCCCAGCTCCGCACCCTGCGTTTTCTGGACAGTGTGGAATTCGCTCTGGTGGGTGACATTGCCGCTGGACTGGGCATTTCCTATCCTGCAGCAACCAAGGCCGTGGATCGCCTGTGTGACCGGGGTCTTGCCGAGCGTTACAGAGATGCCATGGATGCACGCCGAATCCAGGTCAGCCTGACCGCCAGAGGAAAGTCTGTTCTGCAGGAGGTGCAGTCTGAACGCACCCGCTACCTGCAGGGCATTTTTGAGCAGCTGCCCCAGTCCCCAGCAGAAATGAACAGCCAGCTTTCTCTGCTGCTCCGGGAGATCATCCGAGATCCTGATGTCCTGGACGCAATTCGCAGGCAGAGCGGACAGGTCAGAACAGACGGACATATATAAGGAGAGAAATCAGGAGGCGCAAGCCTCCTTTTTTGTTGCTTTTGTTTCCCTCTTTCTGTGGCACTTCCCTCCAAAATCTGTATAGACAAGTGCTTTGGTAAGCAGATGCTGCTAGGGGTTTTTTTGCCGTCTGAAACGTTCTGCTTATGGTGTATGCGGATGTGGCGTATCAGGGG